>NZ_JBSVWS010000084.1:0-25180 GCF_054071155.1 Pseudomonas sp. SDO5532_S415
GTTTATCATTCGACATCAATGCTGGCTGACCCACCGCTTTCGCGAGCAGGCTCGCTCCCACAGGGGCCGGTTTCCATATTGAAATCTTTGCACCCCTGAACTTGAGGTAATCCCATGGACTGGCAACCCCACATCACCGTCGCCACCATCGTCGAAGACAACGGCCGCTTCCTGATGGTCGAAGAGCTCAAGCACGGACGAACGGTACTCAACCAGCCCGCCGGCCACCTGGATCCGGACGAAACCCTCACCGAAGCCGCCGTACGCGAAACCCTCGAGGAAACCGGCTGGGACGTCGAACCGACCGGGGTACTGGGCATTTATCTCTATACCGCACCGAGCAACGGCGTCACCTACCAACGGGTGTGCTTCATTGCCAAACCGCTGAAACACCACCCTGACTATCAACTGGACGACGGCATCGTCGGCGCCAAATGGCTGACCCGCGAGGAATTGATCGAGCAACGCGAGCACTGGCGCAGCGAGCTGATCATCCGCTGCATCGACGACTATCTGGACGGTAAACACTTCGGTCTCGAACTGATCCGTCCTTCTCTTTAGCCTTGCAGGCCCGAGCCTGTTAGAATCGCGTCCTTTTTCAAGACACTCATTGAATCCCTATGCGTGATCCAGCCCCTTCTGACACACAAAAGAAGCGCGTCATTGTCGGCATGTCCGGCGGCGTGGACTCTTCCGTTTCCGCTCTCCTGCTGATCGAGCAGGGCTATGAGGTGGAAGGCCTGTTCATGAAGAACTGGGAAGAAGACGATGGAACGGAGTACTGCACCGCCATGGATGACCTGGCGGACGCCCAGGCCGTGTGCGACAAGATTGGCATCAAGCTGCACACCGCCAACTTCGCCGCCGAGTACTGGGACAACGTGTTCGAGCACTTCCTGGCCGAATACAAGGCCGGTCGCACGCCGAACCCGGACATCCTGTGCAACCGCGAGATCAAGTTCAAGGCGTTCCTCGACTACGCCATGATGCTCGGCGCCGACCTGATCGCCACCGGTCATTACGTGCGCCGCCGCGACGTTGACGGCCGCACCGAACTGCTCAAGGGCCTGGATCCGAACAAGGACCAGAGTTACTTCCTGCATGCGGTCGGCGGCGAACAGATCGCCAAGACCCTGTTCCCGGTCGGCGAGCTGGAAAAACCCCAGGTCCGTGCGATTGCCGAAAAATACGAACTGGCGACCGCGAAGAAAAAGGATTCCACCGGGATCTGCTTCATCGGCGAGCGCCGCTTCAGCGATTTCCTCAAGCAATACCTGCCGGCGCAACCGGGCGAAATCAAAACCACCGAAGGCGAAGTCATCGGCCGTCACCACGGCTTGATGTACCACACCATCGGCCAGCGCCAGGGCCTCGGTATCGGTGGCCTGAAGGACGCCGGCGAAGAGCCGTGGTACGTGCTGATCAAGGACCTGGAACACAACGAGCTGATCGTTGGCCAGGGCAATGACCACCCGTGGCTGTTCTCCCGCGCCCTGCTCGCTTCCGACATCTATTGGGTCAACCCGATCGACCTGAGCCAGCCGCGCAAGCTGACCGCCAAGGTCCGCTATCGCCAGAGCGACCAGCCTTGCACCCTGGAAAAGACCGCCAGCGGTTATCGCGCGACCTTCGATGACCCACAACGTGCGGTCACTCCGGGTCAGTCCGTGGTGTTCTACGACGGTGAAATCTGCCTCGGCGGCGGCGTGATCGAAGTCGCCGAACCCTGGACAAGCAAAGGCCAGCAACAATGAGCCCGACTCAGGAGCAACTGACGGCGCTGGGCGGCGTGTTTCTCGCCGCGGTGCTGGTGGACAAGATCGCCAAGACCGGACAGACCAGCGAAGCCGGCCTGACCTGCATGCTCGGCAGCCTGTTGATCCGCGACCCCAAGGACACCCTGGAAGTCTACGGCGGCGACGACATCAATCTGCGCGAAGGCTATCGCGCCTTGATCGGCGCCCTGGAACGCGACCCGAGCGTCCTGCAGCGCGAACCGTTGCGCTATGCGCTAGCCATGCTCGGCCTTGAGCGTCAGCTGGCCAAGCGCAACGACATGCTGGACGTGATCGGCAAACGCCTGCCGCAGATCCAGTCCCAGGTCGAACACTTTGGCCCGGCTCATGAAAACGTGATCGCCGCGTGCGGCGCGCTGTACCAGGACACCCTGAGTACCCTGCGCCAGCGCATCCAGGTCCATGGTGACATGCGCAACCTGCAGCAACCGAGCAACGCCTCGAAAATCCGCGCCCTGTTGCTGGCCGGTATTCGTTCGGCACGCCTGTGGCGGCAATTGGGCGGTCATCGCTGGCAACTGGTGGTCAGTCGCCGCAAATTGCTCAAAGAGCTTTACCCACTGATGCGCAGCAGCTGAAGCGCATCAACAACACCGTTTTGTAGTCAGTAACGCGTAATACGCTGGTCAGTTGGCAACGGACCCGCGGATTTTTTCATGTATGATACGCGCCCCATTTCGTTGCCCGACTGTCCGAGAACACCCCATGCAGCTCTCTTCGCTCACTGCGGTTTCCCCTGTTGACGGCCGCTACGCCGGCAAAACCCAGGCCCTGCGCCCAATTTTCAGCGAGTACGGCCTGATCCGTGCCCGCGTTCTGGTTGAAGTGCGCTGGCTCCAGCGCCTGGCCGCTCACCCTGCCATCAGCGAAGTGCCGGCGTTCTCCGCCGAAGCCAACGCGGTGTTGAATGCCCTGGCGGAAAACTTCTCCCTGGAGCACGCCGAGCGCGTCAAAGAGATCGAGCGCACCACCAACCACGACGTCAAAGCCATCGAATACCTGCTCAAAGAGCAAGCGGCCAAGCTGCCGGAACTGGCCAAGGTCAGCGAATTCATCCACTTTGCCTGCACGAGTGAGGACATCAACAACCTGTCCCACGCCCTGATGCTGCGCGAAGGCCGTGATGACGTGATGCTGCCACTGATGCGCCAGACCGCCGAAGCCATTCGCGAACTGGCCATCCGCTTCGCTGACGTGCCGATGCTGTCGCGCACCCACGGCCAACCGGCTTCGCCGACCACCCTGGGCAAAGAGCTGGCGAACGTGGTTTACCGCCTGGAGCGCCAGATTGCTCAAGTCGCTGCCGTTCCTCTGCTGGGCAAGATCAACGGCGCTGTCGGCAACTACAACGCACACCTGTCGGCCTACCCTGAGATCGACTGGGAAGCCAATGCCCGCGCCTTCATCGAAGACGAGCTGGGCCTGGGCTTCAACCCGTACACCACGCAGATCGAACCACACGACTACATTGCCGAGCTGTTCGACGCGATCGCCCGCTTCAACACCATCCTGATCGACTTCGACCGCGACATCTGGGGCTACATCTCCCTGGGCTATTTCAAACAGCGCACCATCGCTGGCGAAATCGGTTCATCGACCATGCCGCACAAGGTCAACCCGATCGACTTCGAAAACTCCGAAGGCAACCTGGGCATCGCCAACGCACTGTTCCAGCACCTGGCGAGCAAACTGCCGATCTCCCGCTGGCAGCGCGACCTGACCGACTCCACCGTACTGCGCAACCTCGGTGTCGGCTTCGCCCACAGCGTGATCGCATACGAAGCGAGTCTTAAAGGCATCAGCAAACTCGAGCTGAACGCAGACAAAATCGCTGCCGATCTGGATGCCTGCTGGGAAGTCCTGGCCGAGCCGATCCAGACCGTGATGCGTCGCTACAACATCGAAAACCCGTACGAGAAGCTGAAAGAATTGACTCGCGGCAAGGGCATCAGCCCTGAAGCGCTGCAGACTTTCATCGACGGCCTGGACATGCCAGCCGCCGCCAAGGCCGAGCTGAAATTGCTCACCCCGGCGAACTACATCGGCAACGCCGTGGCACAAGCCAAACGCATCTGATCGACCGCTGGACCCTTTTGAGACGCCCGGCAGCGCCGGGCGTTTTTATTCCCGTCTGAAAAGTGCTTTTTTTCAATAGGTTACACATGAATCCTGACATTCCTCTTCAACTTCTGGGCGGCATCACGGCACGGGAATTCCTGCGCGACTACTGGCAGAAAAAACCGCTGCTGATCCGTCAGGCGATTCCTGACTTCGAAAGCCCGATCGACGCCGACGAACTGGCCGGCCTGGCGCTGGAAGAAGAAGTCGAATCGCGCCTGATCATCGAGAACGGCGAGCGTCCGTGGGAATTGCGTCGCGGCCCGTTTGCCGAAGACGAATTCAGCAAACTGCCGGAACGGGAATGGACCCTGCTGGTTCAAGCCGTTGACCAGTTCGTACCGGAAGTCAGCGAATTGCTGGAGCACTTCCGCTTCCTGCCGAGCTGGCGGATCGACGACGTGATGATCAGCTTCGCCGCCCCCGGTGGCAGTGTCGGTCCGCACTTCGACAACTACGACGTGTTCCTGCTGCAAGGCCACGGCAAGCGCAACTGGAAAATCGGCCAGATGTGCGACTCCGAAAGTCCGCTGCTGCAACATGCGGACCTGCGCATCCTTGCCGACTTCGAAGCCACCGACGAATGGGTCCTGGAACCGGGCGACATGCTGTACCTGCCGCCGCGCCTGGCCCACTGCGGCGTGGCCGTCGACGACTGCCTGACTTACTCCGTCGGTTTCCGCGCCCCGAGCGCCGCTGAAGTGCTGACCCACTTCACCGACTTCCTCAGCCAGTTCCTGCCGGACGAAGAGCGCTACACCGACGCCGATGCACTGCCTGCAGCCGACCCGCATCAGATCCAGCACGACGCCCTCGACCGCCTGAAAAGCCTGCTGGCCGAGCACATGAGCGACGAACGCCTGCTGCTGACCTGGTTCGGCCAGTTCATGACCGAGCCGCGCTATCCGGAACTGGTGGTGGGCCCTGAAGACCTCGCCGAAGACGACGTACTCGGCGCACTGGAGCAAGGCGCGGTGCTGATTCGCAACCCGAGCGCCCGTCTGGCCTGGTCGGAGGTCGATGACGACCTGCTGCTGTTCGCCAGCGGCCAGAGCCGTTACCTGCCCGGCAAACTGCGCGAGCTGCTGAAAATGATCTGCGCCGCCGATGCCCTGCACCTCGACAACCTCGGCCAATGGCTGAGCGATGAAGACGGTCGCGGCCTGCTGTGCGAACTGGTCAAGCAAGGAAGCCTGGGGTTTGCCGATGAATAAGATTCACGTACGTGTCGCAGACTGGCAGAAGGACAACGCCGAGATCCGGCGCATTCGTGAAGCGGTGTTCGTCGCCGAGCAGTCCGTTCCACCTGAACTGGAATGGGACGCCGACGACCTGACTGCCGTGCATTTCCTGGCACTGGAAGGCGACTTTCCGATTGGCACCGCGCGCTTGCTGCCCGACGGTCATGTCGGCCGGGTATCGGTACTCAAGGACTGGCGCGGACTGAAAGTCGGCGACGCACTGATGCAGGCGGTGATCGGTGAAGCCGAGAAGCGCGGGCTGAAGCAGCAGATGCTCAGCGCCCAGGTACAGGCCACGGCATTCTATGAGCGCCTGGGCTTTCACATGGTCAGCGAGGAATTCCTGGAAGCAGGCATTCCACATGTGGACATGGTGCGCCAATCCGCTTGAGACGCTGTGGTGAGGGGATTTATCCCCGTTCGGCTGCGCAGCAGTCGCAAACCCTGCGCATGCAGTGTGCCTGAATAGCAGTGGTAGCAGGTTTTAGGGCCGCTCCGCAGCCCAACGGGGATAAATCCCCTCGCCACAAGGGCCCCGAAGCACACCCCAAAACGCCCCGTCATTTTCGGATGCCGGGGCGTTTTGCTGTCCAGGATTCAACTTGCCCCACCCCGGGCCGACAAACTGGCAATATCAACACACCTGTAGGAGCGAGCTCGCTCGCGATGACCTTGAAAACGCCGCGGGGTGTCAGGCTTCCAACGTTATCGTTAACGACTATCGCGAGCGAGCTCGCTCCTACAGATCAAAAATTCGAAGGCGGAGATAACGGATATGTCCCTACGCACCCTGCTCACCACGCTGTTGGTAACTTGCAGTTTTTCGGTCATGGCAGCCACCGAGATCGTGCCACTGAACTACCACACCAGCGCCGATCTGCTGCCGGTGGCGCAGGATTTCATCGGCAAGGAGGGCCAGGTCAGCGCCTACGGCAATCAGCTCATCGTCAACGCCGATCAGCGCAAGATCGACGAACTTAAGGCGCTTATAAGCCGGCTCGATACCGCACCCAAACGCCTGCTGATTACCGTCGACACCAACGAAAACAACGTCCAGGGCGATCAGGGTTATTCGGTGAACGGCGCCAAGCCGAGCCAGACCCGCATCATCAACCGCAGCACCGACAGCCGTGACGGCGGCATCCAGCAAATCCAGGCCACCGATGGCATGCCGGCACTGATCCAGGTCGGCCAGAGCGTACCGCTGACCAGCACCCAGACCGACTCGTACGGCGACCTGCGCAGCCAGACCGAATACCGCAACGTCACCCAGGGTTTTTACGTCACCGCCAATGTCACCGGTGAGATCGTTCACCTGTCGATCAGTACCAACCGTGACCGCATGAGCCAGGAACGTCCCGATGTAGTGAACGTACAAAGTACCGACACAACCGTCACCGGCCGCCTGGGCGAATGGATCCTGCTGGCCGGGGTAAACGGCCAGACACAGGCCGACAAACAGGGCCTGGCCCGCAGCTACTCGACCCAAAGCCGCAATGACATGACCCTGCGGGTGAAAGTCGACACCTTGGACTGAACCACCGAAAACTGACCGGCAAGTCGTATTAGACCAAAGATGTAGTGCTTGAAAAAAAGCACTACAAAACGTTTGACGAGCCAAAAAAGCGAAGGCATGATGGCCTCGCTCCCGCTAATCAGAGGCCCTGGCAAGGGCCTTCGAGGCGATGTTCGCACCTACCCCGCGAACCGCTTCGTGTCTGTACCGCCCACAAGGTGTGTTTGACGAGGTTGTCGACTGGAACGAAGTTGTCCCGAGGGACGGAAGCGTTATTAGGTAACCCGGCACCACACTGATGTTCGTACCAAGGCCCACGACGCCCGAATGCGCCCGCAGTTCGCCTTTACCTGCTCACTTCCCCCTCGAGCCCATCGTTCATCCCGTCGCCTCCCCCGCCGAATCCGACTTGACCGCCTAAGCTTCTGGTCAGCGAGCAGCCATCTACGCCATTTTCAGGATGCGTAACTGGCGAACAGGAATTTTCCACCGCAGAACAACTTTTCATACAAGACGCGACGAGGTTTATCTCCATGGCACTGACACGCGAACAGCAAATTGCAGCCCTCGAAAAAGACTGGGCTGAAAACCCGCGCTGGAAAGGCGTGACACGCACTTACTCCGCTGCTGACGTCGTCCGTCTGCGTGGCTCGGTTCAACCTGAGCACACCTTTGCAAAAATGGGCGCCGAGAAGCTGTGGAACCTGGTTACCCAGGGTGCCAAGCCAGCCTTCCGTCCTGAGAAAGATTTCGTCAACTGCATGGGCGCCCTGACCGGCGGCCAGGCTGTACAACAAGTCAAGGCCGGCATCCAGGCGATCTACCTGTCGGGCTGGCAAGTGGCTGCGGACAACAACTCCGCCGAATCGATGTACCCGGACCAGTCGCTGTACCCGGTTGACTCGGTTCCAACCGTGGTCAAGCGCATCAACAACTCGTTCCGTCGTGCCGACCAGATCCAGTGGAAAGCCGGCAAGAACCCGGGCGACGACGGCTACATCGACTACTTCGCGCCAATCGTGGCCGACGCTGAAGCCGGTTTCGGCGGCGTACTGAACGCCTACGAGCTGATGAAGAGCATGATCGAAGCAGGCGCCGCCGGCGTTCACTTCGAAGACCAACTGGCTTCCGTGAAGAAATGCGGCCACATGGGCGGCAAGGTACTGGTTCCGACCCAGGAAGCCGTACAGAAGCTGACCGCTGCCCGTCTGGCGGCTGACGTTGCCGGTACGCCGACCATCATCCTGGCCCGTACCGACGCCAACGCCGCTGACCTGCTGACGTCCGACTGCGACCCGTACGACCAGCCATTCGTGACTGGCGAACGTACCCAGGAAGGCTTCTACAAAGTGCGCGCCGGCCTGGACCAGGCGATCGCTCGCGGCCTGGCCTACGCGCCATACGCCGACCTGATCTGGTGCGAAACCGCCAAGCCGGATCTGGAAGAAGCCCGTCGCTTCGCTGAAGCGATCAAGAAGGAATACCCGGACCAACTGCTGTCGTACAACTGCTCGCCTTCCTTCAACTGGAAGAAAAACCTGGACGACGCGACCATCGCCAAGTTCCAGCGCGAACTGTCCGCCATGGGCTACAAGCACCAGTTCATCACCCTGGCCGGCATTCACAACATGTGGCACAGCATGTTCAACCTGGCGCACGACTACGCCCGCAACGACATGACTGCCTACGTGAAGCTGCAAGAGCAGGAATTCGCTGATGCTGCCAAAGGCTACACCTTCGTGGCTCACCAGCAGGAAGTGGGCACCGGCTACTTCGACGACATGACCACCGTGATCCAGGGTGGCTCGTCGTCGGTGACCGCGCTGACCGGCTCGACCGAAGAAGAACAGTTCCACTGATCTGCTTCAACTGAATAAACGGCCGTTGCGGACCGTATAGAAAGCTAACCGCAGCGCTGCACATCTGACGCCCCGACTGGTTCGGGGCGTTTTTTTTGCGCACGATTCCGAGACCAACCCAAAACCCTGTGGAAGCGAGCCTGCTCGCGAATGCGATTTATCATTCAACATCGATGATGGCTGACCCACCGCTTTGGCGAGCAGGCTCGCTCCCACAAGGGGTTGCGGTGTTGAACCCACACATTGATCCAGAGCGCTATCGAGATCAGGAAAATCAGGTAAAACAGCCCCGCACGCTACTTGCAGTAACGCGCATATAAGACAACTTCCCAACCCCCTGCAGGGTAAACAGTTTAAAAACCAACCCAAACAATATTGATTATCATTTAGACACAACTATGTTCGTTACATTCCCAACAAAACATATTTGACGAAATGCCGGCTAATGCCCGCAACGCAAGGGCTACAGGGCTTTGAGGGCTCGTTATGTCCTTATTCCTATAAATAATTTCGCTATAGGAATTTTACTTGCAGGGTGTTTAGCCATAAAATCAGCGGGATTGATTGCTGCGACATATCGTCACTGCTTTGTTTCTTTTCAAGCTCAGAGACCCTTGCTCTCTGTTAAGGATTACCAGCATGCCCGAAGCGACAGGACTCATGGCCCACAACTGGGGCTTTGCCATTTTCCTTCTGGGCGTTGTCGGCCTCTGTGCCTTCATGCTCGGTGTCTCCAGCCTCCTTGGGTCAAAAGCCTGGGGTCGCAGCAAAAACGAACCGTTCGAGTCCGGCATGCTACCTACAGGTGGCGCCCGCTTGCGGCTCTCAGCCAAATTCTATCTGGTCGCGATGCTCTTCGTGATCTTCGATATCGAAGCCCTTTTTCTCTTTGCATGGTCTGTGTCCGTCCGCGAAAGCGGCTGGACCGGATTCGTCGAAGCTCTCGTTTTCATAGCAATTCTGTTGGCAGGTCTTGTCTACCTATTCCGAGTGGGCGCCCTTGACTGGGCTCCGGAAGCTCGGCGCAAGCGGCAAGCGAAGCTGAAACAATGAGGCTTTGGCAATGCAATACAATCTCACCAGGATCGACCCCGATGCTCCTAACGAGCAGTATCCGATTGGCGAACGGGAAACCGTTTCCGATCCGTTAGAAGATCAAGTCCACAAAAACATTTTCATGGGCAAGCTCGAAGACGTGCTTAACGGCACGATCAACTGGGGGCGCAAGAACTCCCTGTGGCCGTATAACTTCGGTCTTTCGTGCTGCTATGTGGAAATGACCACCGCCTTCACGGCGCCCCACGACATCGCGCGCTTTGGCGCCGAGGTTATCCGGGCATCGCCGCGTCAGGCGGATTTCATGGTTATCGCCGGTACCTGCTTCATCAAGATGGCGCCGATCATTCAGCGTCTCTACGAGCAAATGCTCGAACCGAAATGGGTTATCTCCATGGGTTCGTGCGCCAACTCCGGTGGCATGTACGACATCTACTCTGTCGTTCAAGGGGTGGACAAGTTCCTGCCCGTGGACGTCTACGTGCCTGGCTGCCCGCCCCGCCCTGAAGCTTTCCTGCAAGGCCTGATGCTGTTGCAGGAGTCGATTGGCCAGGAGCGTCGCCCACTTTCCTGGGTCGTTGGCGATCAAGGCGTTTATCGCGCCGAGATGCCTTCCGAAAAGGAAAAGCGCCGCGAACAGCGTATTCAGGTAACCAACCTGCGCAGCCCCGACGAAGTCTGATCCAGTTCTGCTGTTTCAAAGAAACGAAAAACTGGCTTCATTCTTTACGTTGACCGAAAGCGATAAATAACCATGACTACAGGCAGTGCTCTGTACATCCCGCCTTATAAGGCAGACGACCAGGATGTGGTCGTCGAACTGAACAACCGTTTTGGCCCGGAGGCGTTCACCGCCCAGCCTACCCGCACCGGCATGCCGGTGCTTTGGGTTGCCCGCGCCAAACTCGTCGAAGTCCTGACTTTCCTGCGCAACCTGCCCAAGCCGTACGTCATGCTCTATGACCTGCACGGCGTGGACGAGCGCCTGCGCACCAAGCGTCAAGGGCTGCCGAACGGCGTCGACTTCTCCGTGTTCTATCACTTGATGTCGATCGAACGTAATAGTGACGTAATGATCAAGGTCGCCTTGTCCGAGAGCGACCTCAGCTTGCCGAGCGTCACCAGCATCTGGCCGAACGCCAACTGGTACGAGCGTGAAGTCTGGGACATGTACGGCATCGACTTCAAAGGCCACCCGCACCTGTCGCGCATCATGATGCCGCCGACCTGGGAAGGTCACCCGCTGCGCAAGGACTTCCCGGCCCGTGCCACCGAGTTCGATCCGTTCAGCCTGACCCTGGCCAAGCAACAGCTTGAGGAAGAAGCCGCGCGCTTCAAGCCTGAAGACTGGGGCATGAAACGTTCCGGCCCGAACGAGGACTACATGTTCCTCAACCTGGGTCCCAACCACCCTTCGGCGCACGGTGCGTTCCGCATCATCCTGCAGCTGGACGGTGAAGAGATCGTCGACTGCGTACCGGACATCGGCTACCACCACCGTGGCGCCGAGAAGATGGCCGAGCGTCAGTCCTGGCACAGCTTCATTCCGTACACCGACCGTATCGACTACCTCGGCGGCGTGATGAACAACCTGCCGTACGTGCTCTCGGTCGAGAAGCTGGCCGGCATCAAGGTGCCGGAGAAGGTCGACGTCATCCGCATCATGATGGCCGAGTTCTTCCGGATCACCAGTCACCTGCTGTTCCTGGGTACCTACATCCAGGACGTCGGCGCCATGACCCCGGTGTTCTTCACCTTTACCGACCGTCAGCGTGCGTACACGGTGATCGAAGCCATCACCGGTTTCCGTCTGCACCCGGCCTGGTACCGCATCGGTGGCGTCGCCCACGACCTGCCGCGCGGCTGGGAAAAACTGGTCAAGGACTTCGTCGAGTGGATGCCCAAGCGTCTGGACGAATACCAGAAAGCCGCCCTGGACAACAGCATCCTGCGTGGCCGTACCATCGGCGTCGCCGACTACAACACCAAGCAAGCCCTGGAATGGGGTGTCACCGGTGCCGGCCTGCGTTCCACCGGTTGCGACTTCGACCTGCGTAAAGCGCGTCCGTACTCGGGCTACGAGAACTTCGAGTTCGAAGTACCGCTGGCGGCCAATGGCGATGCCTACGACCGTTGCATCGTGCGTGTCGAGGAGATGCGCCAGAGCATCAAGATCATCGACCAGTGCCTGCGCAACATGCCAGAAGGCCCGTACAAGGCGGATCATCCGCTGACCACGCCGCCGCCGAAAGAGCGCACGCTGCAGCACATCGAAACCTTGATCACGCACTTCCTGCAAGTTTCGTGGGGCCCGGTCATGCCGGCCAACGAATCCTTCCAGATGATCGAAGCGACCAAGGGCATCAACAGTTATTACCTGACGAGCGATGGCGGCACCATGAGCTACCGCACCCGGATTCGTACCCCAAGCTTCCCGCACCTGCAGCAGATCCCTTCGGTGATCAAAGGCAGCATGGTCGCGGACTTGATCGCGTACCTGGGTAGTATCGATTTCGTTATGGCCGACGTGGACCGCTAAGCATGAACAGCACGCTTATCCAGACAGACCGTTTCACCCTCAGTGAAACCGAGCGCTCGGCCATCGAGCACGAGCTGCATCACTACGAAGACCCGCGCGCGGCGTCGATCGAAGCCCTGAAGATCGTCCAGAAGGAACGTGGCTGGGTGCCGGACGGCGCTCTGTACGCCATCGGCGAAATCCTCGGCATTCCGGCCAGCGACGTTGAAGGCGTGGCGACGTTCTATAGTCAGATCTTCCGTCAACCGGTCGGCCGCCACATCATTCGCGTCTGCGACAGCATGGTCTGCTACATCGGTGGCCACGAGTCGGTGGTCAGCGAAATCCAGAGCAAGCTGGGCATCGGCCTGGGTCAGACCACCGCCGACGGTCGTTTCACCCTGCTGCCGGTCTGCTGCCTCGGTAACTGCGACAAGGCGCCGGCGTTGATGATCGACGACGACACGTTCGGTGATGTGCAGCCCGCTGGCGTTGCCAAATTGCTCGAGGGCTACGTATGACCCTGACTTCCTTCGGTCCTGCCAACCGCATCAAGCGTTCGGCCGAGACTCACCCGCTCACCTGGCGTCTGCGTGACGACGGCGAAGCCGTATGGCTCGACGAATACCAGGCCAAGAACGGTTACGCCGCTGCGCGCAAGGCCTTCGCCGACATGGCTCAGGACGACATCGTCCAGACCGTGAAAGACTCCGGTCTCAAGGGCCGCGGCGGTGCAGGCTTCCCCACAGGTGTGAAGTGGGGCCTGATGCCGAAAGACGAATCCATCAACATCCGCTACCTGCTGTGCAACGCGGATGAAATGGAGCCGAACACCTGGAAAGACCGCATGCTGATGGAGCAACTGCCCCATCTGCTGATCGAAGGCATGCTTATCAGTGCTCGCGCTCTGAAAACCTACCGTGGCTACATCTTCCTGCGTGGCGAGTACACCACCGCCGCCAAGCACTTGAACCGTGCCGTGGAAGAAGCCAAGGCAGCAGGCCTGCTGGGCAAGAACATCCTGGGCAGCGGCTTCGATTTCGAGCTGTTCGTCCACACCGGCGCCGGGCGTTACATCTGCGGTGAAGAAACCGCACTGATCAACTCCCTCGAAGGCCGCCGCGCCAACCCGCGCTCCAAGCCGCCCTTCCCTGCCGCCGTTGGCGTATGGGGCAAGCCGACCTGCGTGAACAACGTTGAAACCCTGTGCAACGTCCCGGCGATCATTGCCGATGGCGTGGACTGGTACAAATCGTTGGCTCGCGAAGGCAGTGAAGACATGGGCACCAAGCTCATGGGCTTCTCCGGCAAGGTCAAGAACCCGGGCCTGTGGGAACTGCCATTCGGCGTCACCGGTCGCGAGCTGTTCGAAGACTACGCCGGCGGCATGCGCGACGGTTACCAGCTCAAGGCCTGGCAACCCGGCGGCGCCGGTACCGGTTTCCTGTTGCCGGAACACCTGGACGCACAAATGTACGCCGGCGGCATTGCCAAAGTAGGCACCCGTATGGGTACCGGCCTGGCCATGGCGGTGGACGACAGCATCAACATGGTGTCCCTGCTGCGCAACATGGAAGAGTTCTTCGCCCGTGAGTCGTGCGGTTTCTGCACCCCGTGCCGTGATGGTCTGCCGTGGAGCGTGAAGCTCTTGCGTGCGATCGAGAACGGTGAAGGGCAAGCCGGTGACATCGAGACCCTGCTGGGTCTGGTCGGCTTCCTCGGCCCAGGCAAGACCTTCTGTGCTCACGCACCGGGTGCCGTGGAGCCATTGGGCAGCGCCATCAAATACTTCCGCCATGAGTTCGAAGCCGGCATCGCGCCCACCAGCGCCGTCGTCCCGCCTCTGGCAAGGCCGATCGTAGTCGGCGCGTAAACGCTTAAAAAAGGCGAAGGGTCTGTGCCCTTCGCTTTTCGTGCGATGACGCCTTTAACGGCTGTGTTGATTCGCGCGGATAACAAGATTCCATTAGCCACGCCCGCTGACACCGGGCCAACGAAGAACTTTGAACCATGGCCACTATCCACGTAGACGGCAAAGAGCTCGAAGTCGATGGGGCAGACAACCTGTTACAGGCATGTCTGTCGCTAGGCCTCGATATCCCTTATTTCTGCTGGCACCCCGCCCTTGGCAGCGTTGGCGCTTGTCGCCAGTGCGCGGTCAAGCAGTACACCGATGAGAACGACAAGCGTGGTCGGATCGTCATGTCCTGCATGACCCCCGCCACCGACGGCAGCTGGATCTCCATCGACGACGAAGAAGCAAAAGTATTTCGCGCCAGCGTCGTCGAATGGCTGATGACCAACCACCCTCACGACTGCCCGGTCTGTGAAGAAGGCGGTCACTGCCACCTGCAAGACATGACGGTAATGACCGGCCACAACGAGCGCCGTTACCGCTTCACCAAGCGTACCCACCAGAACCAGCAACTGGGCCCGTTCATTTCCCACGAAATGAACCGCTGCATCGCTTGCTACCGCTGCGTGCGCTTCTATAAGGACTACGCCGGCGGCACCGACCTGGGTGTGTTCGGCGCCCACGACAACGTGTACTTCGGTCGCGTTGAAGACGGCGTGCTGGAAAGCGAGTTCTCCGGCAACCTCACCGAGGTCTGCCCGACCGGTGTGTTCACCGACAAGACACACTCCGAGCGCTACAACCGTAAATGGGACATGCAGTTCTCGCCGAGCATCTGCCATGGCTGCTCCAGCGGTTGCAACATTTCCCCGGGCGAGCGCTACGGTGAACTGCGCCGTATCGAAAACCGTTTCAACGGTTCGGTAAACCAGTACTTCCTGTGCGACCGTGGCCGCTTCGGCTATGGCTACGTCAACCGCACCGACCGTCCACGTCAGCCGCTGCTCGCCAACGGCGCCAAGCTGACCCTCGACGAAGCGCTGGATAAAGCCGCCGACCTGCTGCGCGGTCGCAACATCGTCGGTATCGGTTCGCCCCGCGCCAGCCTCGAAAGCAACTACGCGTTGCGCGAACTGGTCGGTGCCGAGCACTTCTACTCCGGTATCGAAGCTGCCGAGCTGGAGCGCATCCGCCTGGTCCTGCAAGTGCTCAAGGACAGCCCGCTGCCAGTACCGAACATGCGCGACATCGAAGACCACGACGCCGTGTTCGTCCTCGGTGAAGACCTGACCCAGACTGCTGCGCGCATGGCCCTGTCCCTGCGTCAATCGGTCAAGGGCAAGGCCGAAGACATGGCCGACGCCATGCGCGTCCAGCCTTGGCTCGACGCCGCGGTGAAGAACATCGGTCAGCACGCGCTGAACCCGCTGTTTATCGCCAGCCTGGCTGAAACCAAGCTCGACGACATCGCCGAAGAATGCGTTCACGCCGCGCCAGACGACCTGGCCCGTATCGGTTTCGCCGTGGCTCACGCCCTCGACGCCAGCGCTCCAGCCGTTGAAGGCCTGGATGCCGAAGCCCTCGAGCTGGCCAAGCGCATTGCAGATGCCCTGCTCGCCGCCAAGCGACCGCTGATCATCGCCGGTACGTCCCTGGGCTCCAAAGCCCTGATCGAGGCCGCCGCGAACATCGCCAAGGCCCTGAAGCTGCGCGAGAAGAACGGTTCCATCAGCCTGATCGTGCCGGAAGCCAACAGCCTCGGCCTGGCCATGCTCGGTGGCGAATCGGTCGACGCTGCGCTGCAAGCGGTGATCGACGGCAAGGCCGACGCCATCGTCGTGCTGGAAAACGATCTGTACACCCGTACCGACAAAGCCCGTGTGGATGCTGCCCTGACCGCCGCGAAAGTGGTGATCGTGGCTGACCACCAGAAGACCGCCACCAGCGATCGCGCGCATCTGGTTCTGCCAGCCGCCAGCTTCGCCGAAGGCGACGGTACCCTGGTCAGCCAGGAAGGCCGCGCCCAGCGCTTCTTCCAGGTGTTCGATCCGAAGTACATGGATGCCAGCATCCTGGTTCACGAAGGCTGGCGCTGGCTGCATGCCCTGCGCGCGACACTGCTGAACCAGCCGATCGACTGGACCCAGCTGGATCACGCCACCGCTGCCGTGGCGGCAAGTACGCCGCAACTGAACCGTATCGTCGATGCCGCACCGTCCGCCGCGTTCCGCATCAAGGGCATGAAACTGGCCCGTGAACCGCTGCGTTACTCCGGTCGTACCGCCATGCGCGCCGACATCAACGTGCATGAACCGCGTACCCCGCAGGACAAGGACACCGCGTTCGCCTTCTCGATGGAAGGTTACTCGGGTTCGGCCGAACCGCGTCAACAAGTGCCTTTCGCCTGGTCTCCGGGCTGGAACTCGCCGCAAGCCTGGAACAAGTTCCAGGACGAAGTCGGTGGTCACATCCGTGCCGGCGACCCGGGCACCCGCCTGATCGAAAGCACCGGCGACTCGCTGAACTGGTTCGCCAGTGTTCCGCGTGCGTTCAACCCGGCTCCGGGTACCTGGCAAGCCGTGCCGTTCTTCCACCTGTTCGGCAGCGAAGAAAACTCTTCGAAAGCCGCTCCGGTCCAGGAACGCATTCCGGCCGCCTACGTGGCCCTGGCAAAGTCCGAAGCCGACCGCCTGGGTGTCAACGACGGCGCCATGCTGAGCTTGAACGTGGCCGGCCAGACCCTGCGTCTGCCACTGCGTATCAATGAAGAGCTGGGCGCCGGCCTGGTGGCATTGCCTGCGGGCATCGCCGGCATTCCACCAGCGATCTTTGGCCAATCCGTTGACGGTCTGCAGGAGGCAGCGCAATGACCTTGTTCACTCCTGAAGTGATCGACATCATCATCGCGGTCCTCAAGGCCGTGGTGATTCTGCTCGCCGTGGTGGTCTGCGGCGCCCTGCTCAGCTGGGTCGAGCGTCGCCTGCTCGCCCTCTGGCAGGACCGTTACGGTCCAAACCGCGTCGGTCCGTTCGGCGCGTTCCAGATCGCCGCCGACATGATCAAGATGTTCTTCAAGGAAGACTGGACCCCGCCGTTCGCCGACAAGATGATCTTCACCCTGGCACCGGTAGTGGCCATGAGCGCCCTGCTGATTGCCTTCGTGATCATCCCGATCACCCCGACCTGGGGCGTGGCGGATATCAACATCGGCATCCTGTTCTTCTTTGCCATGGCCGGTCTGTCGGTCTACGCGGTGCTGTTCGCCGGCTGGTCGAGCAACAACAAGTTCGCCCTGCTGGGCAGCTTGCGGGCCTCGGCACAAACCGTGTCGTACGAAGTGTTCATGGGCCTGTCGCTGATGGGCATCGTGATCCAGGTCGGCTCGTTCAACATGCGCGACATCGTTGAATACCAGGCCCAGAACCTGTGGTTCATCATTCCGCAGATCTTCGGTTTCCTGACCTTCTTCATCGCTGGCGTGGCCGTGACTCACCGTCACCCGTTCGACCAGCCGGAAGCGGAACAGGAACTGGCCGACGGTTACCACATTGAATACGCCGGTATGAAATGGGGCATGTTCTTCGTCGGCGAGTACATCGGTATCGTGCTGATTTCGGCGCTGCTGGTGACCTTGTTCTTCGGTGGCTGGCACGGTCCGTTCGGCATTCTGCCGCAGATCCCGTTCATCTGGTTCGCACTGAAAACCGGGTTCTTCATCATGATGTTCATCCTGTTGCGCGCTTCGATTCCGCGCCCTCGGTATGACCAGGTGATGGATTTCAGCTGGAAGTTCTGCCTGCCGCTGACCCTCGTCAACATGCTGGTGACCGCTGCGATCGTGTTGCTCAACACGCCCGCCGTCGCGGCTCAGTGAGGATAGAGAATCATGAAGTACATATTTGACATCGTGCATGGCTTCTACACCCAGCTTCGCAGCCTGGTGATGATTTTCGGCCACGCCTTCCGCAAGCGCGACACGCTGCAGTACCCGGAAGAACCGGTCTACCTGCCGCCGCGCTACCGTGGCCGTATCGTCCTGACCCGCGACCCCGACGGCGAAGAGCGTTGCGTAGCCTGCAACCTGTGCGCCGTGGCTTGCCCGGTCGGTTGCATCTCGCTGCAGAAAGCTGAAACCGAAGACGGTCGCTGGTATCCGGACTTCTTCCGCATCAACTTCTCGCGCTGCATTTTCTGCGGCCTCTGCGAGGAAGCCTGCCCGACCACCGCGATCCAGCTGACACCGGATTTCGAGATGGCCGAGTTCAAACGTCAGGACCTGGTTTACGAGAAAGAAGATCTGCTGATCTCCGGCCCCGGCAAAAACCCTGATTACAACTTCTATCGTGTTGCAGGTATGGCGATTGCCGGTAAGCCGAAGGGCTCCGCGCAGAATGAAGCCGAACCGATCAACGTGAAGAGCTTGCTGCCTTAAGGAAGAAAGATGGAATTCGCTTTCTATTTCGCATCGGGTATCGCTGTGGTGTCCACGCTTCGCGTGATCACCAACACCAACCCTGTGCACGCCCTGCTCTACCTGATCATTTCGCTGATCGCCGTGGCGATGACGTTTTTCGCCCTCGGCGCGCCGTTCGCCGGTGTGCTGGAAGTGATCGCCTACGCTGGCGCCATCATGGTGCTGTTCGTGTTCGTGGTGATGATGCTGAACCTGGGCCCGGCCTCGGTTCAGCAAGAGCGCGTCTGGCTCAAGCCCGGTATCTGGGGCGGCCCGGTCGCCCTCGCTGCGCTGCTGCTGGTTGAACTGCTGTATGTGCTGTTCTCCGACCAGACCGGCCAGGCCATCGGCCACACCACCGTAGACGCCAAGGCCGTGGGCATCAGCCTGTTCGGTCCTTACCTGCTGGTGGTCGAACTCGCCTCGATGCTGCTGCTCGCCGCAGCCGTGACGGCGTTCCACTTGGGCCGCAACGAAGCCAAGGAGCAATGACGATGCCTGCTATCCCTATGGAGCATGGTCTGGCGGTCGCCGGCATCCTGTTCTGCCTCGGTCTGGTCGGCCTGATGGTCCGCCGCAACATTCTTTTCGTGCTGATGAGCCTGGAGGTCATGATGAATGCCTCCGCGTTGGCGTTCATCGTTGCCGGTAGCCGCTGGGCGCAGCCGGATGGACAGATCATGTTCATCCTGGTGATCAGCCTGGCAGCCGCCGAGGCCAGTATCGGCCTGGCGATTCTGTTGCAGCTGTACCGCCGCTTCCACACTCTCGATATCGACGCTGCCAGCGAGATGCGCGGATGAATCTTCTCTATCTGACTTTCGTATTCCCTCTCATTGGTTTCCTGCTGCTGTCGTTCTCCCGTGGACGCCTCTCGGAAAACCTCTCGGCGCTGATCGGCGTCGGTTCCGTCGGCTTGTCGGCCATCGTCACGGCTTACGTGATCTGGCAATTCAACGTCGCACCACCGGAAGGCGGCCACTACACCCAGGTGTTGTGGCAGTGGATGGCGGTGGAAGGCTTCACGCCGAACTTCGCGCTGTACCTGGATGGTCTGTCCCTGACCATGCTCGGTGTCGTGGTCGGCGTAGGCTTCCTGATCCACCTGTTCGCGTCCTGGTACATGCGCGGTGAAGCCGGTTACTCGCGCTTCTTCGCCTACACCAACCTGTTTATCGCCAGCATGCTGTTCCTGGTGCTGGGCGATAACCTGTTGTTCCTGTACTTCGGCTGGGAAGGCGTGGGCTTGTGCTCATACCTGTTGATCGGTTTCTACTACAGCAACCGCAACAACGGTAACGCCGCACTCAAAGCCTTCATCGTGACCCGTATCGGCGACGTGTTCATGGCCATCGGCCTGTTCATCCTGTTCGCTCAACTGGGCACGCTGAACGTCCAGGAACTGCTGGTGCTGGCACCGCAGAAATTCCAGGCCGGCGACTTCTGGATGGTCATGGCCACCCTGATGCTGCTGGGCGGCGCTGTCGGTAAATCCGCGCAACTGCCGCTGCAAACCTGGCTGGCGGATGCGATGGCTGGCCCGACTCCGGTTTCGGCACTGATCCACGCGGCAACGATGGTAACTGCAGGTGTCTACCTGATCGCTCGTACCCATGGCCTGTTCACCCTGGCGCCGGAAATCCTGCACCTTGTGGGCATCGTCGGTGGCGTGACCCTGGTGCTGGCCGGTTTTGCCGCGCTGGTGCAGACGGACATCAAGCGAATCCTCGCCTACTCGACCATGAGCCAGATCGGCTACATGTTCCTGGCCCTGGGCGTGGGTGCCTGGGATGGCGCGATCTTCCACCTGATGACCCACGCGTTCTTCAAGGCCCTGCTGTTCCTTGCATCCGGTGCGGTGATCGTTGCCTGCCACCACGAGCAGGACATTTTCAAGATGGGCGGCCTGTGGAAGAAACTGCCTCTGGCCTACGCCAGCTTCATCGTTGGCGGCGCGGCCCTGGCAGCCCTGCCACTGGTCACCGCAGGCTTCTACTCCAAGGACGAAATCCTCTGGGAAGCGTTCGCCAGCGGCAACCAGGGTCTGCTCTACGCAGGTCTGGTCGGTGCGTTCATGACCTCGCTGTACACCTTCCGCCTGATCTTCATCGCGTTCCACGGTGAAGCGAAGACCGAAGCCCACGCCGGTCACGGCATCGCTCACTGGCTGCCACTGTCGGTGCTGATCGTGCTGTCGACCTTCGTCGGCGCGATGATCGTTCCGCCGCTGCACGGTGTACTGCCGCAAAGCGTCGGCCATGCCGGTGGCGAAGCCAAGCACAGCCTGGAAATCGCCTCGGGCGCCATCGCCCTGGCCGGTATCCTGCTGTCCGCGCTGCTGTTCCTCGGCAAGCGTCGCTTCGTGACCGCCATCGCCAACAGCGGCATCGGCCGTTTCCTGTCGGCCTGGTGGTTCGCTGCCTGGGGCTTCGACTGGATCTACGACAAACTGTTCGTCAAGCCATACCTGGCGATCAGCCACATCCTGCGCAAAGACCCGCTCGACCAGACCATCGGTCTGATCCCGCGCATGGCCAAAGGCGGTCACACCGCCCTGAGCCGTACCGAGACCGGTCAACTGCGTTGGTATGCCGCCTCGATGGCTGCTGGTGCCGTGCTGGTAATCGGCGCCGTCGTGCTGGTAGCGGTCTGATATGAACCTTGCGAACTTGCGAAAGGAATTGAGCCCGTCATGATTCTGCCTTGGCTAATCCTGATCCCCTTCATCGGCGGCCTGCTGTGCTGGATGGGTGAGCGCTTCGGCGCCACCCTCCCCCGCTGGATTGCGCTGATCACCATGTCCCTGTTGCTCGCCCTCGGCCTCTGGCTGTGGGCCAACGGCGACTATTCACTTGCCCCGGCGCCAGGCGCCGATCCGACCTGGGTGCTTGAGTTCAAGCACATCTGGATCCAGCGTTTCGGCATCAGCGTGCACCTGGCCCTCGACGGCCTGTCGCTGTTGATGATCCTGCTGACCGGTCTGCTGGGTGTTCTCTCGGTCCTCTGCTCGTGGAAAGAAATCCAGCGTCACGTTGGCTTCTTCCACCTGAACCTGATGTGGATCCTGGGCGGTGTCGTCGGCGTGTTCCTGGCCCTCGACCTGTTCATGTTCTTCTTCTTCTGGGAAATGATGCTGGTGCCGATGTACTTCCTCATCGCGCTCTGGGGTCACAGTTCTTCGGATGGCAAGAAAACCCGGATCTACGCGGCGACCAAGTTCTTCATCTTCACTCAGGCTTCCGGCTTGATCATGCTGGTGGCGATCCTGGGTCTGGTACTGGTCAACTTCAACGACACCGGCGTGATTACTTTCAACTACGCCGACCTGTTGAAAACCAAGATGTCGACGACCACCGAGTACATCCTGATGCTCGGTTTCTTCATCGCTTTCGCGGTGAAACTGCCGGTCGTGCCGTTCCACTCCTGGTTGCCTGACGCTCACGCCCAGGCGCCGACCGCTGGTTCCGTCGACCTCGCCGGTATCTTGCTGAAGACGGCTGCCTACGGCCTGCTGCGTTTCGCCCTGCCGCTGTTCCCGAACGCATCGGCCGAGTTCGCGCCGTTCGCCATGACCCTGGGTCTGATCGGGATTTTCTACGGTGCGTTCCTGGCGTTCGCGCAAACCGACATCAAGCGTCTGATTGCCTTCTCGTCCGTTTCCCACATGGGCTTCGTCCTGATCGGCATCTATTCCGGCAGCCAACTGGCGCTGCAGGGCGCGGTGATGCAGATGCTGGCGCACGGTCTGTCGGCCGCGGCACTCTTTATCCTGAGTGGCCAGCTGTACGAACGCACCCACACCCGCGACATGCGTGAAATGGGTGGCCTGTGGTCGAAGATCGCTTACCTGCCGGCCCTCAGCCTGTTCTTCGCGGCCGCGTCCCTGGGCCTGCCGGGTACCGGTAACTTCGTCGGCGAGTTCCTGATCCTGATCGGCACCTTCCCGATCGCTCCGTGGGTCACCATCATCGCGACGTCCGGCCTGGTGTTCGGTTCGGTCTACTCGCTGATCATGATCCACCGTGCCTACTTCGGCCCGGCCAAGTCGGACGCGGTGCTGCATGGCATGGACGGTCGCGAAATGATCATGGTGGTCGGTCTGGCAGCGCTGCTGATCTACATCGGCGTCTACCCGCAACCGTTCCTCGATACCTCTGCCGCTACGATGCATGGCGTGCAGCAGTGGCTCGGCACCGCCTTCACTCAACTCGCTTCGGCCCGGTAAGAGCGCTATGGAATTCACGACTCAACACTTTATCGCGCTTGCGCCGTTGTTGATCACCAGCGCCACGATCATCGTGGTGATGCTGGCGATCGCCTGGCGCCGCAACCACTCCCAGACCTTCCTGCTGTCGGTGGCGGGTCTGAACCTGGCATTGCTGTCGATCCTGCCGGCCCTGAAAGTCGCGCCCCTGGCCGTGACCCCGTTGCTGCAGATCGACACCTTCGCCTGCCTGTACATGGCGCTGATCCTGGTCGCCACCCTCGCCTGTGTGACCCTCGCCCACGCCTACCTCGGCGATGGCGGTTCGGGTTACCCGGGCAACCGCGAAGAACTGTACCTGCTGATCCTGATGGCCGCCGCCGGCGGCCTGGTGCTGGTCAGCGCGCAGCACCTGGCCGGGTTGTTCATCGGTCTGGAACTGCTGTCGGTACCGGTCTACGGTCTGGTGGCCTACGCCTTCTTCAACAAGCGCTCGCTGGAAGCCGGTATCAAGTACATGGTGCTGTCGGCTGCCGGCTCCGCGTTCCTGTTGTTCGGTATGGCGCTGCTGTATGCCGACTCCGGCTCCCTGAGCTTCGTCGGCATCGGCCAGGCTCTGGCGGCCACCGGCCTGCCAAGCTCGCTGGCGCAACTGGGCCTGGGCATGATGCTGATCGGCCTGGCGTTCAAGCTGTCGCTGGTACCGTTCCACCTCTGGACCCCGGACGTTTACGAAGGTGCTCCGGCGCCGGTCGCGGCGTTCCTGGCCACCGCTTCCAAAGTCGCCGTGTTCGCGGTGATGGTGCGTCTGTTCCAGATCTCGCCAGCGGCGAGCAGCGGTGTCCTGAGCGACGTGCTGACCATCATCGCCATCGCGTCGATCCTGTTCGGCAACTTGCTGGCCCTGACCCAGAGCAACCTCAAGCGTCTGCTGGGTTACTCGTCCATCGCCCACTTCGGCTACCTGCTGATCGCCCTGGTGGCGAGCAAGGGTCTGGCCGTGGAAGCCATCGGCGTGTACCTGGTCACCTACGTGATCACCAGCCTCGGCGCCTTCGGCGTGATCACCCTGATGTCCTCGCCGTACAACGGCCGTGACGCGGATGCCCTGTACGAATACCGCGGCCTGTTCTGGCGCCGTCCGTACCTGACCGCCGTACTGACCGTGATGATGCTGTCCCTGGCCGGTATCCCGCTGACCGCAGGCTTCATCGGCAAGTTCTACATCATCGCCACCGGTGTCGAATCGCACCAATGGTGGCTGGTCGGTTCCCTGGTACTGGGCAGCGCCATCGGCGTGTTCTACTACCTGCGCGTCATGGTCACCCTGTACCTGATCGAACCGAACCTGCGTCGCCACGATGCGCAACTGCACTGGGAACAACGTGCAGGCGGCGTGATGCTGCTGGCCATCGCGGTACTGGCCTTCTTCCTCGGCCTGTACCCACAACCGCTGCTGAACCTGGTTCAGCAATCGGGTCTGGCGGGTTGATCGCTTAAGCGTTCTCGGTAAAAACAGAAACGGCACCTTCGGGTGCCGTTTTTGTTTTTGTGGGATTTGTTACCGCTGCCCCGCCCCCTTCTGCAATCCCCGAATGCTCTCGCTGGGCTGGTCGACTCGTCCTACAGGTGTTTTTACGACCGGGGTCTACCGTTAAAAACGGGAACGAAAAGGTTGGCCTTGATGCCTTGACCAATTCGACTATAGGGATAAAACTATACGTAGGTAGCGTACAGAACATGGATGCTCTATTTGTCGAGTTACGTATGTTTCAGAAACATCGAGACGATTACCTCGATGATGATCTGTTTCGCAGCTTTCAGTTGGAATTGCTGAAGAACCCCAAAGCGGGCGATCTCATTGAGGGCACCGGTGGGCTGCGCAAAATTCGCTTCTGCGATCAACGACGAATTAAAGGCAAGCGCGGTGGCTTACGGGTGATTTATTACTGGTGGTCGGGCTTCAATCAGTTCTGGTTGTTCACCGTGTATGGCAAAGACGAGCAAGACGAGCTGTCGCCCTCCCAGAAAAAGCTTTTCAGACAAACGCTGGATAGAGAAATCAAAACGAGATTCCACTATGAAACGTGACATTTTTGCCGAACTGATGGATGGCCTCGAAGCCCTGGCCGATGAGCGCCAAGGCAAGATCACGCTGCGAACCCACAAGGTTCAACTGACAGAACTGACGCCCATCACTGCCGAGGAAGTGGTCGCCATCCGCCAACAGCTCAACCTCTCCCGGTCGGTGTTTGCGATGTATCTGCGCACCAATACCCGAACCCTGGAAAACTGGGAACAGGGACGGGCAACGCCCAATGCCCAGGCCACGACCCTTATCCGCTTGGTCGAGCGCTTTCCGCAAACGATTGAACATCTCGCAGCCCTGACCTGAATTCAGAAGCTCTTGTGCCCGAAGCACGCGCCAGCAGCGCATTGCACCGGGTACTTCTGTCAGATGCTTGTTCTGCTGATGAAAGTAGGTAACCGGGATGGCCCCTTCGCGAGCAGGCTCGCTCCCACAGTGGCTCTCCTGTGTACACAAGATCTGTAAACACCCGCGA
>NZ_JBSVWS010000085.1:0-25068 GCF_054071155.1 Pseudomonas sp. SDO5532_S415
AGTCGCCATCGACGTTGACTGACCCACCGCTTTCGCGAGCAGGCTCGCTCCCACAGTGGTTTGTGAGTCACTCGTCGAGTTCGACGACCTCGAACTTCACCTGATCCGGGTAAAACGCCATGTATTCACGAATCTGCGCGACAGAAACTTTTGGGTTCTCGTAACTCCATACCGCATTGGCCCCTTCATGCCCAGGCACCTGCAGACTGAAGTAACTGGCATCGCCCTTGTACGGGCAATAGCTGGTGTGATCGGTGCGGGCGTAATACTTCTCGTCAATGTCCTCTCGCGGCACGTAATACACCGGCGGATAATTGGCCTCCAGCAGCACCAGCGCGCGTGAGGACGCGGCCACCTGGATACCGTGAAACTTCACCAACAGGCAGCCGGGCTGCTCGGCGATGGTGATGACAGGGTTAGGACCGGTGCTTTTCATGGAATTCGTTCCTCATGACGAAGGTGACCGCGTTATCGTTCATCGCGAGCAAGCTCGCTCCTACAGCGATGGGCTGCGTCGCAGCCCCAAAACCTGAGACCACGATGTATCAGGTATAACCCAGATTTTGCATCCGTGAATGCATCACAGCCGAACGGGACCGGTAACCCATCGCAACGCACCCGCTGTACATCCATACAGATAAAGATTGCCCCCGCGCTCATCACCCGCCATTCTGTGCACCTCCCGGACACTGATCGACGATGGTGGTTATGCGGCTGTACCTCTGTGAAAAACCTTCCCAGGCCAAAGACATTGCGGCCGTGCTCGGCGCCAAACGTCGCGGTGATGGCTGCTGGCTGGGAACAGATGTCACGGTGACCTGGTGCATCGGCCATCTGCTGGAAACCGCGCCACCGGATGCCTATGACGCGCGCTACAAGCGCTGGGTGCTGGCGGACCTGCCGATCATTCCGGACAAATGGAAGATGACCGTCAAACCCCGCACGGCCAGCCAGTACAAGGCGGTCAAGCGCCTGCTCGGTGAAGCCGCCGAACTGATCATCGCCACCGACGCCGACCGTGAAGGCGAGATGATCGCCCGGGAACTGGTGGAGCATTGCCGCTATCGTGGACCGATCCGTCGCTTGTGGCTGTCAGCTCTGGACGATGCCTCGATCCGCAAGGCCCTCGCCGCGCTCAAGCCGGGAACGGAGACCTTCAGCCTGTATCATTCGGCACTGGGCCGTAGCCGGGCCGATTGGCTGATCGGGATGAACATGAGCCGGCTGTTCACCCTGCTGGGGCGCCAGTCCGGTTATCAGGGCGTGCTGCCGGTCGGCCGGGTGCAAACGCCGACCCTGCGCCTGGTGGTGGATCGGGACCGCAGCATTGCCGATTTCATTCCGGTCGCCTATTGGGCCATCGACGTGCAACTGCTGCATCACGGTATCCCCTTCACTGCCCAATGGCGGGCGGACGCCGATGTTTGTGACGATCAGGATCGCTGCCTGAATCAGACGCGGGCCCAGCAGGCCGCTGCTGCGATGACGGGCGCCGCGAGTGCCAGGGTGATCAAGCTGCGTACCGAGCGGATGCGCGAAGTGGCCCCGCTGCCCTTCGACCTGGGGACCTTGCAGGAAGTCTGCTCGAAGAAACTCGGGCTTGGCGCCCAGGAAACCCTCGATATCGCCCAGGCACTCTACGAAACCCACAAAGTCATCACCTATCCGCGCAGCGACTGCGGTTACCTGCCACTCAGCCAGCACAGCGAGGCGCCGGGCATTCTGGCGGCATTGCGCCAGGCCGACCCGGCGCTGAACGCCTTGCACGACCACCTGGAGCCACAACGCCGCTCACGGGCCTGGAACGATGCAAAAGTCAGCGCACACCACGGCATCATCCCCACCGCGGCGGCGAAAAACCTTGAACGACTGGCGGGCAAGCAGCGCGCGGTCTACACCCTGATTCGTGCACGGTATCTGGCGCAGTTCCTGCCCAATCACGAATACGACCGCACCCAGGCCGACTTCGATTGCGCCGGTGAAGCCTTGCGCGCAGTCGGCAAGCAGATCGTCGAACCTGGCTGGAAGCGCGCCCTGCCCGAGGCCCTTGCCCCAAACCCGAACAAGGCTCGTGAAGTGCCGGCCCCGCAAACCCTGCCGAACCTCAGGGAAGGCATTGATTGCGCGGTGGCCAACGTACAACTCAAGGACCTCTGGACCCAACCGCCCAAGCCCTTCACCGAAGGCGACCTGATCAAAGCCATGAAGAACGTCGCCAGGCTCGTGGAAGATCCGTTGCTCAAGCAGAAGCTCAAGGACACCACCGGTATCGGCACGGAGGCGACCCGCGCCTCGATCATCCAGGGCCTGCTCGACCGCGGTTACCTGATCAAGAACGGCAAGGCACTTTCAGCAACCCCGGCCGCGTTCAGCCTGATCGATGCCGTGCCGCGAGCGATTGCCGATCCGGGCACCACGGCGATCTGGGAGCAGGCACTGGACATGGTGCAGAGCGGCGAAATGAGTCTCGAAGAATTCGTTACCAAACAGGCGGCATGGATGAGCAAACAGGTGGCCCGCTGTGCAGGCCTGAGCCTGACCATCAGCGGCCCGGCAAGCCCCGCCGGGCGTGGTGCCACGCCGTGGAAAAACAAGCGCAAGCCCGCCAAGCGCAAGGCATCGACTGGCGCTAAACGCACAGCAAAACCGTCGAGCAAGGCTTGAAGGCAACTCAAGCCTGACACCGATCCTGTGGCGAGGGAGCTTGCTCCCGCTGGACTGCGTAGCAGTCCCGTCTTTTTGGGGAAAAGGGGCCGCTTCGCGACCCAGCGGGAGCAAGCTCCCTCGCCACAGTTTTCTCGTCGTTCGAACTATCCTTGACTGACGGGATCAGGAGCGACTTCGCATGCCCTCGATAGAACTGCACCCCGCCCAACGCGACGAACTGGAAACCATCGAAAACCTGATGCAGTTCTACACCTATGACTTCAGCGAGTGGTTGCCGCTGAAACTGGGTGAGCACGGTTTTTTCAACATTCAGCCCCTGCCGGACTACTGGCGCAAACCCGCGACCCGGCCGTTTCTGATCCGCGTCGACGGCGAACTGGCAGGTTTCGTGACCGTGGATGACGACACCCACCTGCCCGGCGCCTGCTACAACATCGGCTACCTGTTTGTCGCACGGCACTTTCGTGGCCAGGGTGTCGCGAGGTTTGTCGTATCCACCCTCTTGAGCCGCTTCCCCGGTCAATGGCAGATTTTCCACATCGAGGCCAACCAGCCCGCGCGCCTGTTCTGGACGGCGATCATGCCGGGGCTTAGCCGGGACGGATTCACCCGGCATCAGCAAACGATCAAGGGTTATCCCTGCACCCTCTACCGCTTCGAAGTCTCGCCGCAACCCGCCTGACCGGCGCTTTCCCCCCACTTTTTTTAATTCCACACAGCTTTGTCCGACAATATGTAGTGACCAAAAATAATCACTACAAAACCGTTGACGCCTTCGATTTGCCCTTGCATGATGCAGACGTCTCCCCGATCGGGAGTACAGGCAACACGTTTGAGCAAGCTCGTCTGACCGCCGAGCTGTTTTTTCCGGATACACGCTGCCCACAAGGCAGATTGAAGAAGCTGACCTGGCCTGAACGTCCAGTACAAGGGCGAGAAGCGCTGGCGATCCATCCTCATGAAGCTTGTGGCCGACCCTGAAAGCGTTGGCAGGGCCAGAAGGTTTTCGCCGCTTCTCTTCGTTGTGACGCTATTGCGTAGCAGTTATTCAACACGACTACATGCAACAGACGCAGGACCTCGCCGATTTCGGCGGACGACTGCTGACGTCCTGGTTTCGGTGCCAGGGATCAACTAACCGATGGGCTACTTGTATTAGCGAATCAACTTTGAAAGATCACCAATTGGTCAAGGGAGCTTTATGATGAATCTGAACAATCAACCGACTATCGAAGAACTGGCTCGTCTGTTCGCGGCGAAAAAAGATACGCTCGACAACCATATTCTGTGGATCAGCAAAACGGGCCAGGTTCATATCGACTGCCTGTCGCCCCACGCCCATGAAGCGGAGTTCGACCAGAACAACCAGAACCTGCTTGCCCGACTGAAGATGTACCGTCGCGGCCAGGGCTACGTCGGCAAGAAAGCCGCAGCCGACAAAGACTTCATCGGCAGTGTTCTGCAAACGCTGAAACAGGCCTGGGCCTCGATGCAGAACCAGAACGAAGTTCGGGTGATTGATCGGTTGTACTAATTAAGTTGAGTCGTCGCTGACTCATTAAATAAAAGGGCCTGCTCTCAAAAAGAGCAGGCCTTTTTTAATGCCCGATATTCAGGTTCAACCACATCCACTGTGGGAGCGAGCCTGCTCGCGAAAGCTGACTGCCAGTCGATATCAATGTTGAATGTGCTGCCGCATTCGCGAGCAGGCTCGCTCCCACACTGGGGGTTGTGGTGGTCATGAGAAATTTGTACCCAACACCAACTCCACAAACGCCAACGACGCCGCGCTGTGATAATTGTTCTTGCGCCGAAGCAACGCCGCCCCACGCCTCGGCGCCTCACCCGCCAATGGAATCTTGCGCAAGGCACGATCGCCCGTGGCGATAGGTTCCGGAAGGATCGTCGCCATCGCGGTGTGGCGAATGACTTCCAGCAGGGTATTGACCGAATTGACCTCAATGGCCACCTTCGGTGTGATACGCGCCTGAACGAAATATTCGTCAATACAGGTGCGGGTAACGAAGCCGGGAGTCAACAGAGCGAACTCCAGTTCCGCCATCTGTTGCGTGGTCAATGGGGTCTGATGCTCATACAACGGATGCGCCCGGCCAACCATCAGCCCCAACGTCTCGGTAAATGCAGGGATCGACTCGATGTCGGCGTTCCTTACCTGATCAAACGCAATCGCGATGTCCAGTGAATCCTCCGCCAACCCGGTTTCGATGTCGTCCATCGACAACTCGAACACCTCCAGATGGATATTCGGATAGCGCTCCACGTAATCGCGCACCAGCGGCCCCACCAGATACGCCATGAAGGTCGGGGTCATGGCCAGGCGCAGGCTGCCGCGGGACAAGTCCTTCACGTCATGCAACGCACGCTTGCCCGCCTCCAGCTCCACCAGCACCCGACGGGCGCATTCGATATAGGCCTGGCCTGCATCGGTGGGTTTGACCGTGCGCGAGGTGCGGTCGAACAGGCTGACACCGAGGGTTTCTTCCAGCTGCCGAATCTGTTGCGACAGGGTCGGCTGCGACACGTGCAAGGCTTCGGCGGCACGGGTGAAACCGCCGTTGTCGGCGACGGCCAGCAAATAACGCAGATGACGTAGCAGCATGGGCAAACCATCCATAGGCAGTACTTATGCGTTGCATTGTATATCGGTCTTGGACGCTATGGATCGATCGGCAGAAGATGACTCCACACCCAAGCACATCCCCCTGCAACAGGAGATTCACCATGCAACAGTCCCATGCCTACAACGACACCAGCCTTGAACTGACCGCCAGGATTCTCGACGCAAAAGCTCGCAAAAATCTGTCCTTCGAAGACGTCGCTGAAGGCACCGGCCTTGGCTTGGCTTACGTCACTGCCGCTCTACTCGGCCAGCACCCGCTGCCGGAAAGCGCCGCCAAAGTGATCGGCGAAAAACTCGAACTGGATGCCGATTCGGTAGCCCGCCTGCAAATCATCCCGCTGCGCGGCAGCCTCTCGGGTGTCCCGACCGACCCGACCATCTACCGCTTCTACGAAATGATCCAGATCTACGGCACCACCCTCAAAGCGCTGGTTCACGAACAGTTCGGCGACGGCATCATCAGCGCGATCAACTTCAAGCTCGATATGAAGAAAGTCGAAGATCCTGAAGGTGGTCATCGTGCAGTGATCACCCTCGATGGCAAGTTCCTGCCTCTGCGTCCTTTCTGAGTCGACACCGGGCCCGCACTGCCGCGCGGGCCAAACACCGCACATTCACGAGGACGCAACCATGCAAGCGCTCATCGAAGGTTTTCTGAAGTTCCAGAAAGAAGCCTTTCCGCAACGCACTGACCTGTTCAAACACCTGGCCACCACCCAACACCCGGGTACTTTGTTCATCACCTGTTCCGACAGCCGTGTCGTGCCGGAACTGCTGACCCAGCAAGAGCCCGGTGAGCTGTTTGTCATCCGTAACGCCGGCAATATTGTGCCCTCCTACAGCCCCCATCCCGGCGGTGTGTCGGCCACGGTCGAATACGCCGTCGCGGTACTGGGGGTGACCGATATCGTCATCTGCGGCCATTCGGACTGCGGCGCGATGACCGCTGTCGCCAAATGCACCTGCATGGATCATTTGCCCGCCGTCGGCAGTTGGCTGCAACACGCCGAGTCGGCAAAAGTCATCAACGAATCCCGGCCCCATGCCAGTGAAGCGGCGAAAGTCAGCTCGATGGTGCGCGAAAATGTGATCGCGCAACTGGCCAATATCCAGACGCATCCGAGCGTGCGCCTGGCCCGGGAGAAAGGCCTGTTGAATTTGCATGGTTGGGTGTACGACATCGAGACCGGTTCGGTCGATGCCCTGGATGCCAATAGCCACCGTTTCGTGGCGCTCTGCGAGTATCCGGACACCTGCGCCCTTCCCGCACGATCCGCAGAAGCAGCAGCCTGAAGTTTGAACCTGTTGACAGAGAGACGATCGGGGCAGCGCTCCCGGCTCACGGGAGCGCTGGACCGACACGATCGACAGGGTTATTTATCGTCCATCCTCGTTGACGATTGTGAGCGCTTTTCAGGGGCCTCTTCAGCGTTAGGTGGTTCTGGAATATGGCCTGGCGTGAACACGTGAGTCAGCAGGTCTCGGGCATCGACTTCGACGACGCCCTGAACCGAACGAGCCAGACCAACCGCTTGCTCACACTGTTTATGGGTGTTGACGCGACCGCTCAACGCCACCGTGCCCCCATGGGTTTTGACATGGATTTGCAAACCCAGGCTTGGTTCGGCCATGGCCAGGGCTGACTTCACCCTGGCGGTAATCCATGTGTCGTGAACGCCTCTTTCCAGATCCTGAGAGTAATGTTGAAACGAATGAAGTTTCATGATGTAACCCTCTTCACGGAAGCAGATGCGCCGCCCGCCCCATTTGCGGTGCAGCCCTCTGCCTCTCAGGCGAGCGTATGGAACATCTGATTCGTTTTGGAGTGCTCGCCCGCCAATACAGACGCACATGAAAAGTATAGTGCGGCCTTCGCCCGGGGTCGGGGCGCCGACTCAACGCTTGACCGATAGATCCGTCTGGGTCATGCGGCTGCGAATGGTAAAAACACCGTCGCCCGAGAGAATCGCGCTGCGCGCAAACAGCCGGCCACTCTCCCAGTTCGACAGGCCCAGTTCCGGCTTGTTGAGTGCGTACTGGCCGTCGACCCAACGGGTAATGCCGTTGCCGACAAACGGTGCGTTGACCGCGTTGTAGAAACGCTCCTGCGTCGCCGCATCTTCGCTGATCAGCGACACCGTGAACTGCGGGCTGTAGCGATTGAACAAGGCGATGGCACTGTCCAGGTCGTCGACGATTTTCAGGCTGACTTCCGGGGTTTCTTCCCACTCCCACTCGCGGCCCAATTGCTCTTCGGGCAGCGCTTCGGCCAGGGCTTCGGTGCGGTAGCCTTCGGCGCGGTAAACCTCGACGGTCGCGCTTTGCCAATCGCCGGGCAGGAACGCTTCGCTACCCTCGACGATGTGCAACTTACAACCCTGGCCCCGTGCCTTGCCGGCCTGTTGCAGTGCGTCGAGAAACAGCGGTACCAGTTCGGCGGCGCGGTCGCGGTGAATCAGGCAGACGTTCAGGGTGTTGCAGACCTTGCGGTCGAGGGAGTTGCGCACCACGCTGGCGAAACGCGTGGCATCGGCATCGGTATCGGCGATCAGCCAGGCACCACCGGTGCCGTGCAGGCTGACGGCGGTGCCGGCCTGTTGCGCGATACTGCCCAACTGGCTGACGGCACGCCCCGAACCACGGGCCACCGCCAGTGACAGACGGCGGTCGGCGAACATCGCCCAACCGGCGGCATGATTGACGCTTTCCACCAGCGACACGGCGCCGCTCGGCAAGCCAGCATCGGCGAGCGCGGGATTGAGTGCATGGGTGACGATCGCCTGGGCGGTGCCCAACGCATCGCTGCCAATGCGCAGGACCGCCGTGTTGCCGGTGCGCAACACACCGGCGGCATCGGCGAAGACGTTCGGCCGGCCTTCGAAGACGAACGCGACGATGCCCAGTGGCGACACCACTTGCTCGACTTTCCAGCCATCGTGCTCGACACAACTGATGACTTTGCCGCGCGAGGCCGGGGCATCGCGCCAGGCACGCAGCCCGGCGATCATGTCGCGGCGCATGCGTTCGTCGGCCAGCAAGCGCGTGGTTGAACGACCACGGGCCTTGGCGCGCTCGATGTCGGCCTGGTTGGCCGCTTCGATCAAGGCCCAGCATGCCGGGTTTTCCAGGCGTTGAGCGAACAGGTCGAAGAAGGTGCTGATGGCCTGATCCGACACCGCCGACATGGCGGTAAACGCCGCCTCCGCACGCTCGATGGCAACGGCTGCCGCTTGCTGGTCAGCCACCGGAATCAACAACAATTCGCCGCTGACCTGCTCCACCAACAGGTGGTCTCCGGGCTGGAAGCGCGCCGCCAGTTCGGGGCTGACCACAGTGACACGATTACCGGCGAAAGGGATCGGCGTGCCAGCGACTAGACGTTCGAGCGCAAGAGACATGAAGCGGTTACACCATGCAATGGGCGGGGGGAAAAATGTATAGCAAAAGTCCTGTGGGAGCGAGCCTGCTCGCGAAGAGGCCATCACCTTCAACATACATGCCGACTGACCCACTGCCTTCGCGAGCAGGCTCGCTCCCACAAGGGGTCATCAACGCCTTGAGGCTACGTATCAAAGTGTGTACAGCCCCGCCCCAGACACAACAAACCTTCAAACCCCGCGCCGGGGACACATCGCAGATACACCTGCCTGATGAAATTCACCTGTCGATTGGCCAAGCCGATCCTTGCGCTGAACGGGCACGCGTCGCCCGACATCCCTGACTTGAAGGAGACCAATGTCCATGAGCACTTCGATTTCATCGGCCGTCAAAGGCCTGCACCTGAACCTTGACCGTGCCGGCAGCTGGATCGCGCCGCTAACGCTGCGGGTATTCCTGGCCTGGGAATTCTTCGAGTCAGGCCTGGAAAAATTCAATGGCGAAAACTGGTTCGCCGATATCCAGGACCGCTTCCTGTTTCCGTTCAACCACCTGCCGGCCACGTTGAACTGGGAACTGTCGATGTGGGTGGAACTGATCTGCGCCCTCGCCCTGCTGGCGGGACTGGCCACACGGTTTTCGGCGATCAGCCTGATCGTGGTCACCATCGTCGCGACCGCCGCTGTTCACTGGCCCGCTGACTGGTCGAGTCTGAGCGAGCTGGCCCAGGGTTACTCCATCACCAACAAAGGTTACGGCAACTTCAAACTGCCGCTGATCTACCTTGCCGCCCTGGTACCCCTGGTGTTCACAGGTCCGGGCAAACTCAGCCTCGATGCGCTGCTGGCGCGCGTCTTCTGGCGTCGCAGCAACCACTGAAACGAAACGCATCCCTTGTAGGAGCGAGCTCGCTCGCGATGGTCGTAAACGATAACGCGTTGAACCAATCAGTTCGCGTCATCGTTGGCGACCATCGCGAGCATGCTCGCTCCTACGGATTGCAGAGGGTCAGATCTGTTCCACCGCCTCTGTCTCGGACAGCTTCGGATGCGCGCCGCGCTCATGCACATGAGCATGCGGTGTACGGTCGATCAGCAGGCTCAACAGTTCCGGACGGCTGTAGTGCCCACGGGAATCCATCATGCGCTTGCGCTTGTCGATCAGGCCCATGTCGAGGTCGACGATCACTTCGCCCTCACCTTCGGTCAACACGCCCGACACCACGCCGTCAGGGCCGATGATCGCGGTGTAGCAACCACCGGAGATCGGGCCGATCGGGCAACCCGTGTCGGCCATGATCTGCGCCTGTTGCTCAGGGTCGAGCCAGGCGGTGGAGTTGACCACGAAGCAGGCCGCTTCCAGTGCATGCTGGCGGATGTTGACTTCCATTTGCGAGGCGAACAGCGGACCGGCGAACGAGCCGGGGTACATCGAGGCGTGGATCTGTTCGCCATCGGCCATCAAGGCGTAACGGGCCAGCGGATTGTAATGTTCCCAGCACGCGAGCTGACCGATGCGCCCTACCGCGCTGTCGACGGCACGCAGGCCCGAGCCGTCGCCCATGCCCCAGATCATGCGCTCGTGATACGTCGGGGTAATCTTGCGGCGGCTCTGGATCAAGGTACCGTCGGCGTCGAACAGCAACTGCGTGTTGTACAGCGTGCCACCGTCACGCTCATTGACGCCGATGGACACCACCATGCCGGCCTCTCTGGCGGCTGCGCCCAAGGCGTCGGTCGCCGCCGACGGTACGGTCACGGCCTGGTCCAGCAGCTTGAGATGTTCCGCAGCCATGGCGAACGGTGCCTGGACGAAAGAGAAATACGGGTAGTACGGCACGATGGTTTCCGGAAACACAGCGAACTGCACCCCCTGTTTACCGAGTTCGAGGATCTTCTCCACGACTTTATTGACCGTGCCTTCACGGCTGTAGAGCACGGGACTGATCTGTACGGCGGCGGCTTTAACGAGGGTCATGATGGCGATCTCATTCAAGAAGTGGGCTTCAACGAGATCAAGATTACGACAATCATATTTGGACTCAAATGTCGTATGCACCACCTTTTAGGACATGATGACAGTCATGTCCGGTTGGCACGCTGAATCACCTGCGGGGGTTGGCCAAATGCCCGGATAAACGCCCGTCGCATGCGCTCCCGATCACCAAATCCGGTGTCAGTCGCCACCACATCGATGGAGTGCCGACCGGTTTCCATCATCAGCCGGGCCGACTCCACCCGCAGGCTTTCGATGGCCTTGGCCGGCGATTGACCGGTCTCGGCATGAAACACCCGACTGAACTGGCGAGGGCTGAGATTGGCGGCATTGGCCAACTCTTCCACCGACAGCGTGGACTTGAGGTTTTGCTTGGCGTAAGTCAACGCAGCCTGGATGCGGTCGGTCTTGGGCGCCAGTTCCAGCATCACCGAGAACTGCGACTGCCCGCCGGCCCTGCGGTGATACACCACCAACTGCCGGGCCACCCGCCGCGCGACCTCGGCGCCCAGATCCATTTCCACCAGGGCCAGCGCCAGATCGACGCAGGCACTCATGCCGGCGGCGGTCCAGATATGGCCATCGTTGATAAAGATGCGGTCCTCTTCGACTTTGATTTTCGGATAGGCCTTTTGCAGCGACGCGGCATGGCACCAGTGCGTGGTCGCCCTGCGTCCATCGAGCAATCCGGCCTCGGCCAAGGCGATGGCACCGGTGCAGATCGAGCCCAGGCGTCGGGTGCTCTGACTGGCTCGCTGCAGAAACGCCACCAAACCTGCTGAGACCGGACGGATAACGTTATCGCCCATGACCAGCAGCGTGTCGAACGGACGCTGATCGAATGCGGTGGTTTCCACTGCGAACCCTGCCGAGGTGGGCACCAGGCCGCCGGTTTCGGACAGCAACCGGATGCTGTACACCGGCTCGTCAGCGGCGTTGTTGGCCAGCTCGAACGTGGCGGACATGGACAGGCCGAGGACCTGGAAACCGGGGTAAACGATGAGGCCGATGGGGTGCATGGCGGGCGTCTCGAATGACCTGAAAAGTGGCAAAACATATTTCACGCCATACAAACTCTACACGCCTGACCATTAAGGCGACGAGATCTTTTTACGAGTTCATGCTACGTGTAGACACGAATGCTTGGCACAGTGTATAGCCCGCGTTACAACTTGACGTTAGAACCTGTTTGAAAATTATCATTAACTTTACACATCCTCACCCTGCATCAAATACAAGGAGCGAAGGTTCAATATTTTTTTGGAATATTTCGAAATCAAGCGGTAATCCACTATCTCCATATCGCATTAATACATAACCACAACGCCTTACTTACAAGCAAATACAGACACGCCTATCACGAGAAGGCCAATATTTTGAATCAACCGCTGATGGATCCAAGCACCAAAAGTCGGTAGTGCTTAAAAAACGTCTAATAGACGCATTCTGCAAATATACAATCCGTCACCTTACTTGATGTTTTTTCCACTCCATCGGTACAAACTGGATTCAGGTGACTGCATCACAATATCTGGACTAACGGGCGTCCCGCCGATAAACGATGGGCTCCGCCAGGATCATATTCAATATGCTGCGTGCCACGCTCCCTGCCTTCACGCTGCATAAAACCGCTCTAAATCAGCTTGATTGCCACTCCGCAAGGCGTAAAGCTATTTTTACCGGGCACCTCGGGCACCCAATAGAAAACAGAATACTTCTAGGCATTCTACCTGGATAAGCCTGTCACCCCTCACAACTCCGCCCACAACTTCAATCTTGTTCAATTGAATCGCTCCACACAAAAACAAATACCACAAAGAAGCTGGCGCACATTACAAGCCACTTTAAAACTTTAACCTCTGGAATCATGAAATTAAATCCACCGCTAATTCATCCGCAACTAACCAACCAGCAGAAAACCGTTCCAATCCAGCACACCGATTGACACCTGATGGGGTCAGCCACAACAAAAAGTCCAATTGGCCCGGTAAAAAGCCGCTCTTAACCATCTGGTTAATCAGGTCTATACATAACTAGTAACAGTCGGCCACCTGAGGGACAGGCCATGGACAACAACAAGGATTCAGGTACTAACCTGGCTTTTTGGCTACCAGGCAGTGCGGTCATCCTCAGTCTGGTGGTATCGACATTCGCCCTGACCCGCGAACCTTTCCTGGAGCCACGTCCTGTCGGTGCACAATTTCAGGCACAACTGCCTATCGAAGCACGGCTATGGCAGGACCCGTTTGATGCGCTTGAGCGGTATCGCAAAAAGCTCAGGGATACCGGCAACAAAGAGGCCGAAAAAAAACTATGCGTTCCCGAAATCACCACGCTACCAGGAGAAACCACCCTCCCCGATATCATGGTGGCGTTGGTCGAAGGGGGCCCTTATGCCGATGAAGTCGAGCGCCGGCGTCGTACTCGATACGCCCTTTTGGCCGGGTTCAAAAATTCCCACAGAGTACCTGCTCAGGAGCAGTACATACATTGCTTGAGGCTTACCAGGGATTTCACATTCAACGACACGGAGTCGGTAAGCGATCTCGCCATCCCTTATGAAATGTTTGTCTCCAACCCCCTTGATCGAGTGCAACCTCCAAAAGGAACACAGCCGCCTGCGAACCAGACAATCGTGTTCTGGCTCAAACAAGACGCTCTGGGTTCACAGCCACTGCAGAACCTGGAGAAATTACGCGTAAACCTGTCATCCAAACTTGGCAGGCTACGGGAATCGCCCGCTACTGGCACACAGCCACCCGAGACACCCGCTGTCCTGAAGGTCATCGGCCCCGCAACCTCAACGATTCTTCGCGATATGTACGAAGAGGAGGCCGACGGCAACGCCCCTCCTCATATCGAGATCTATTCACCTCTGGCCACTGCCGACAACGAGCTCCTCGATAAAAGCCTCAAGCCTCGTGATCAGGACAAGGACGCTGACTCGGACACGGAAAAGGACACGAAAAACAAGAAATCGCCGTACAAAGAGACCATGAAAATACTGCGCACCGTCAGCGACGACGGCACCATGACGCAGCTGCTGTTGGAAGAGCTGAAACTGCGCCGTGTCGATCCAGCGTTCGGGGTACGTTGCAACAAAGGCAGCCTGCGCCGAGTCGGATCGCCTTGTGTGGGAAATAGTTGGCGCAGTTTCGACCGCATCGCGTTGATCTCGGAATGGGACAGTTTCTACAGCCGCGCGTTGATCGAAAGCTTCAAGGCCCAGGTCGCCAAGGACGCCAACCTGCGCGACGACGATGAAAAGGCAGTAATCAATCAGTGGATTCTGCGCTTCAGCTACTTGCGCGGCCTGGACGGCCGACTTCCAGAGGAAGCCGCCAGCAGTGACAAAACCACTGGCACCGATACCGGCAAGAACAACAAGGACCCCAGTAAAATCGATTTGAGTCCATTGGAAAAAGCTGACGGAAACTCCCAGCTTGATTATCTGCGGCGCCTGGCCGACCACATAGCGCAAGTGGATGACGCCTATCGACGCAACGGTGAAAGCGGCATCGGCGCCATCGGAATACTGGGTGTCGATGCCTACGACAAGCTATTGGCATTGCAGGCACTCAAGAACCGGATGCCATACAAACTGTACTTTTCCACCGACCTCGACGCACGCATGCTGCAACGAGGACAGGCGCAAACCACGCGCAATCTGATATTGGCCGCACCCTACGGCCTGTCGCTGACGCGGGCACTGCAGCAGGATGTACCGCCGTTCCGCGACAGCCTGCAAAGCGCTGTGTTCATCTCTGTTCTGGCGGCGCTGGCGCCGCAATCCTTCGATGCCAAGCGGGCAAAATTCGACTATTCAAAATCAGAGCTGCTCTCGCCCGGCATCTATGAGATTGGCATCAGCGGATTCATTCCATTGGCGAGCCCGCTGAGTGGCAATCGCCCCGCAAGTTGCGAAGCACCGACATTGCTGTCCCGGTCGGATCAAGACCTGCGACCGCATGACCTGATGGCGTTGCGATGCCTTCAGGACCCGTCACCTCCGCCCTATCCTCAAACGACCCAGGCAGTACGCGATCAGCTCAAGAACACCCAATCGTTCTTCTGGGCAGGACCGCTGGCGGTCACACTGCTTTTACTCGGCGCGTTCATCGTCTGGTGGTGGATCGAAGTTCCGAAGAATGACAGCAAGTTCACCCATCGCTGGGTACGAGGTGTACCCATCACGCTGTATCTGGTGGCAGCATTCTGCGCTTTTATCGCCACGCGTTTCTGGCACGCGGAATTCCTTTGGGTCACCTTTCTATTGATTCTACTTGGCATTATCTCGTCGAATCTTGTCCGGCGCTCCGAAAGGCAGGCCTTGCTGAAAAACGACGCTGCCGCCGACACAATCAACCACTTACCCAATGCCTCTGCGTGGTACATCGTGGTTCCCCTCGTCGTCTTTGTCCTTGTGCTGATGCTGGCGTACCAGATGCGTAGCACGTTGACGGCCAACGGGTTGGGTGAGCCGATGTTCCTGTTCGAAGGCATCAGTGCCTGGCCAACCGTGGCGCTGCGTGTGGCCGCGGTGCTGATATCGCTGTCGGCATTGGCATGGGGCTGGCGCAGCCTGTGCATCAACAGAACCGAGATCGAGATCAGCTACGATTTGCAACCACACATGTGCAGGTATCCCATGACCTTGCGAGGGCAAGCACTGCGCTTCTTCCGCAAAGGACTCGAAAAGGGCTGGACCCTTCGTCGCTGGTGCAAGGAACTGGGACGAGGCCTGATGTTCATCTTTTTCCCGCTGGTAAGGGCCAGCGATGATTGGGCCAAGTCCTGTGCATCCACCAGGGTTGGCCCGGACGGACGCAAGATGATCTTCATTGCCCCCTTCTGGGGCGAGCACTGCGTATGCGGGTCGTTCGGCGCCCGAATGTTACGCGCTCTTTTTGCTACCTGGATTTTCGTCGTGGTCACCAGCGTACTTTTTGTCGCTTGGCCAATGGAGCAAATTCCCGTACGAGGCGAATCAAGGGTGTGGATGTTGAGCTGGCTGATTCCAACCCTGACGTTCCAGGCACTGGTGTTCTGGGTCGTGGATGCCAATCTGCTACTGACGCGTTTCATCCGCCATCTAAGCGATCATCATGCAATCTGGCCAAGAAGTTTGCAGCTCAAACACAGGGAGATATTTGGCGAGAAGTACAAACATCCCTGCATCGACGACTGGGTGGACTTGCAAATGATCGCCAAGCGCACCTCAGCGGTCAGCCGGCTGATCTATGCGCCGACGCTGGTCATGTTGATCCTGCTGGCGGCGCGCAGCAGCCTGTTCGATAACTGGCCCACACCACCCAGCATCATCATTTCATTCCTGCTCACCGCAGTGATGCTACTGGTCTCCGCGCTCTCGCTTCGTCGCGCAGCGGAAAAGGCACGCACCGTCGCCTTGCGACACATCGATGCCTATTTGCTGGAAACACCTGCCGATAAGCCGTACTACGACAAATTCCGCATGATTCGCGAACGCATAGTGGCACTCAATACCGGGTCATTCTCGCGTTATTCCGAGGAACCGCTGGTCCGCGCGCTGCTGCTTTCGCTGACGGGTATCGGTGGCTCGGCGCTGGTGGATGCGTTGAATTATGCGAAGTTTTAGTGCCCGGCGCGCTGGAGCCGCTGTTGGCCCCAACTCAAGGTGTCTTGCTAACCGAGCGGGTTCGATAGATTGATGGAAGCCAAAGAGGAAACCCAAAATGAAACGTATGCCTCTGATGCTGTTTTTGTTGATGTTGCCCATGCTCACACATTCGAACGATGAGCAAAACATCCGGATAACACCGCACGAAGACAAAATCAAAAAACTTCACACGAATGTCATTTCAGAAGCTCAGATAGCGGGTAACCGCACCAACCTCTGGTACGCCGTATGCAACCTGATTTCAGACAAACTTATTTTTCGATGGAAACAGCCAGGATTTGGAAATGGACTTCACCATCCCCTTATCCAAAATGAATGTGCGGTGTATAAATCCGAAGCCAAGAACAGCAAAGTTGAAGCCGACACCGAAATCGTATACACACAAAGCGGCGTATCCTACAACGCACCCGCGTTCATGCCGGATAATGCATCAAATAGATATTCGCTATCAGACTGGATAACCTATTTCAAAAAAACCCTTCGGGGAGACGACTATAAACAGCCCAATCAATACTTCGACCTTACAGTACAAAGTACCAACAAAGGTGACGAAACAAGAAACATAATCTCGTGGTCTCCAAATGTCCAAACCGTCCTGATAAAACTAATAGACGCCGACGAGAAAAAACTACAGTCCATTGACGATGAACTTTCCCGACAAGACAATCTCACCGCCCGATCAATACGGGTCTCTGCATCAATTTTGAACACGCCGACAGTCGAAGGAGGTGGTGTTGCCGAGGGTTATCCCGAAGGTGAATATGCCCGACTGCAAGCGAAGGAAGGGGCCCCACGGAAAGCGGTAATTTACATGTTTGTGGGCAAACGCACCGAATTCATTACCACCCCTGTTTATCTACTTGACAAAAATGGAAATATAATCTGGACCCTAAAACTTCAGCAATAGCGAAAGGAGCAATAAAAAATGATCAATCGAATCAAGGAATTTATTTCACTCCTGTTTGGTTTTTTTGCCTTGATCATACCAATGCCGACAGGGGCTGACATGAGATTCACATTCGTTACAGGAATAGCCATCTCACTTGGCATTATCGCCGCTTCCCTGATGTTTTACTTGAAAGGGACCAGCTGGCTCTCCTTGCAACTAAGAGCAAACAACAAATCCTTGTTCATCTTATTTGCTTCTCTCCTCGCCAGCCTGGGCATTTACCTAACACTTCTATACACAATAAACACTCCCGAACCACCCATCATAAATATTGAGCTTTTGACATACGGCATCTCCACTTTCCTGCTTTCCATGTTGTTCTCCCTGATATCGATCCTCGCTACCGATCGAATGCAGAACTAATAACATCCGCCTTATTTCGCATCCCCACCCTGCGGCTTGTAAAACCGGAACAAACCGATATCCACGGTTCTGATGTATTCCCTGGCCCAATCCGGCTTCACCGTGCGGTCATGGAAATACAGTGCGCCCTTGGTGCGATCCGGCAGTTGCTTGTTCAGCGCCTTGCGCGCGATTTCCTTGGCCATTGCGTATTGCACTTCTTCCTGTACCGAATCGGAACGCCCGTCGCACCACCAGGAAAACTGGCAACTCTTGGTTTCCGAACCCTGCTTGACCACACCGCATACAGTATCGGGAAAGCCCTCATGGCCGAGGCGGTTCATGACCACGTTGGCCACGGCTTCCATATCGGCGGCGTTTTTGCCTTTGGCTTCCCAGTAGATCGAACGGGCCATGCAGGTAATGGCGTCGTCCAGCGGTGCGGCACCGGCGGGGTCGACGGCCTGGACTTCGGACTGGGTAATGGCTTCCGCTTTTGGCGCCGGCGCGGGGCCGGGATTTTCCGCGGCCTTATGCTCGAGCACCTCAGCCTTGTCTTCGGCCACTTGTTGTTTTTGTTTCTGCTCCTGGTCGGCGGCGAATGCCGGAGCAGCAAGTACAGTCAGCGCAAAACAGGCAGCTATCCAGTCGAGGCGCATGATCAGGATGACTCAGTTGGAATTATCGCTTTAGTGTAGTAGTGAAATGATTGCACACACGCCACAACATTCTGGAAAATCCGTTGCCTTAACGGGAACAACTTCACGCATCATGGGCGCAGTCAGCCAAAGGGGATCTTCATGCGCTTCACATCGTCCGCCATGCGCTTCGCCGGTTTTTCACTGGGTCTGCTGTTTGCTGCCAACACCCTGGCGAGCGATGAATCGCAACTGATCGAATCGATCAACGTTTACCGCAGCCAGGTGCAACGTTGCGCCGGCCAGGTTTCGTCGGAACTGCCGCCACTGGCGGCCGATCCGCGACTGGTACTGTCCGCCGCCAGCATCGGCAATCTGCAGCAGGCCATGGGCGCCGCGGGTTACCCGATGAAGAATGTGCAGGCGATCAGCCTGTCGGGACCGCGTGATGCGCCGTCGGCGATGAAGGCGATCCAGGAAAGTTTTTGCCAGATCGTGCTCGACCCGCAGTTCGTCGATGTCGGCGTCAGCCATCAAGATCGCCAGTGGCGCATCGTGGTGGCCCGCCCCCTGTTGAGCGCCCGCCTCGGCGACTGGCAGGCCGAAGGCCAGAAGCTGCTGGCTGAGCTCAACGTCGCACGTTCCCGACCACGCCAATGCGGCGCACAATCCTTCAACGCCACCACGCCACTGACCTGGAACGCTACCCTGGCGACCGCCGCCGAAACCCATTCGCGCACCATGGCCAACAACAATTACTTCGATCACAAGGACCGGGATGGCCGCACGCCAGGTGACCGCGCGGAACTGGCGGGCTACGACTTCCAGCAGATCGGCGAGAACATCGCCGCCGGGCAGGACAGCGTGCGCAAGGTGGTCGACGGCTGGCTGACCAGCCCAGGGCATTGCGCCAACCTGATGAACCCGCAGTTCCGCGATCTGGGGGCGGCGTATGCGGTTGATCCGAAGAGTGATGCGGGGATTTACTGGACGGTGATGTTTGGGGCGCAATAGCCACAAGACAACACAACCCCTGTGGCGAGGGAGCTTGCTCCCGTCGGGCCGCGAAGCGGCCCCCTATCATTGAAAAGCAGGGGCCTGCTGCACAGTCCAACGGGAGCAAGCTCCCTCGCCACAGGTTTTTCGGGCCGCTACGTCCATTTCTACGCCGCAGAACTGGAAATCAGGCTGCTGGCTTTCGCCTGTTCGAGCCGGATGGCGACGAACTTGGAGGTCGGTGTGTAGGTGCGGTCACCGTAACTTTCCAGCGGTACCAGCGGGTTGGTCTCCGGGTAGTACGCGGCGGCCTGACCGGCCGGGATGTCGTAGGCGATCAGGGTGAAGCCGCTGACCCGACGCTCGCGGTCGTCATCCCACAGCGCTACCAAGTCGACTTTCTGCCCCGGTTCGAATCCGAGCCGGCGAATGTCCTGCTCGTTGGCGAACACCACATCGCGCATGCCGTAGACCCCACGATAGCGATCGTCCAGCCCGTACAACGTGGTGTTGTACTGATCGTGTGAACGCATGGTCTGCAGGATCAGATGCGGCTTCACCGCCAGGTTGCGCACGCCTTCGCTGATCAGGTGTTCCGGCAACACACTCGGGGTGAACTGCGCCTTGCCGCTGGCGGTTTTCCAGATGCGGTCCGCCGCGTTGTTGCCCATGTGGAAACCGCCCGGGTGCAGCAGCTTGCGATTGAAGTCTTCGAAGCCGGGAATGCTGTCGGCAATCAGGTTACGGATGCGACCGTAGTCGCCGATGGCCCAGTTCCAGTCGATCGGGTGATTGCCCAGGGTCGCGGCGGCGATCCCGGCAATGATCGCAGGCTCCGAACGCAGATGCTTTGATTTGGGCTTCAGCTGGCCATGGGAGATATGGATCATGCTGAAGGTGTCTTCCACGGTCACACCCTGCGGCCCTTCGGCTTGCAGGTCGATGTCGGTACGGCCCAGGCACGGCAGGATCAACGCTTCGCGCCCGGTCACCAGATGGCTGCGGTTGAGCTTGGTAGCGATGTGCACGGTCAGCTCGCAGTTGCGCAGCGCGGCGTGGGTGCGCGGGGTGTCGGGGGTGGCCTGGGCGAAGTTGCCGCCCAAACCGATGAACACCTTCGCCCGCCCCTGTTCCATCGCCGAAATCGCCATCACCGTGTTGTGACCATGCTCGCGCGGCGGCTTGAAGGAGAAGCGCTTTTCCAGGGCATCGAGCAGCTCGGTGGGCGCCAGTTCGTTGATGCCCATGGTCCGGTCGCCTTGCACGTTACTGTGACCGCGCACCGGTGACAGGCCGGCGCCGGGACGGCCGACATTGCCGCGCAGCAGCATCAGGTTGATGACTTCCTGCAGCATCGGCACCGAGTGCGTGTGCTGGGTCAGGCCCATCGCCCAACACATGATCACGCTTTTGGCCCGGGCGTACATGCGCGCGGCCAGTTCGATGTCGGCCAGGGACATGCCCGACTGTTGTTCGATATGTTCCCAGGCGGTGGCATCGACCTCGGCCAGATAGTCATCGAGCCCCGAGGTGTGTTCGGCGATGAACGCGTGATCGAACACCGGCTCGCCCCCGGTGGCCTGGGCTTCGCGCTCCCACTGCAAGAGGAACTTGGCCATGCCGCGAAAGACCGCCATGTCGCCGCCGAGTGCCGGGCGAAAGTACGCAGTGTTGGTCGGTTCGGAACCGTTGAGCAGCATCTCGATCGGGTGCTGCGGATGCTGGAAACGCTCCAGCCCGCGCTCCTTCAGCGGGTTGATACAGATCACCTGCGCGCCGCGCTTGACCGCTTCGCGCAGCGGTTCGAGCATCCGTGGGTGGTTGGTGCCGGGGTTCTGGCCGATGACGAAAATCGCGTCGGCATGTTCCAGATCGTCGAATACCACGGTGCCTTTGCCCACGCCCAGGCTTTCGATCATCGCGACCGCGCTGGCTTCGTGGCACATGTTGGAGCAGTCAGGAAAATTGTTGGTGCCGTAGGCGCGGACGAACAACTGGTAGAGAAAAGCCGCTTCGTTGCTGGCCCGGCCCGAGGTGTAGAACTCGGCCTGGTTCGGCGACTCCAGCGCATTGAGATGCTTGGCGATCAGCGCAAACGCTTCGTCCCAGCTGGTTTCCACGTAGCGGTCGGTCGTGGCGTCATAGCGCATCGGGTGGGTCAGGCGGCCCTGATACTCCAGCCAGTAATCACTTTGTTCCGACAGGGTCGCGACGCTGTATTTGTTGAAGAAGGCCGGGTTGACCAGCCGGCCGGTGGCTTCCCAGTTAACGGCTTTGGCGCCGTTTTCGCAGAACTTGACCATGCCGTTTTCCGGCGACTCGCCCCAGGCGCAGCCAGGGCAGTCGAAGCCGCCGTTCTGGTTGGTCTTGAGCATTGCGCGGATGTTTTTCAGGGCGTTTTCGCTGCCCAGCCAGTTCTTGGTGACGGCGATCAGCGCTCCCCACCCGGCGGCGGCTCCTTTGTAGGGTTTGTAGCGGTCGACTTGAGACATGCGGCTTCTCCGTGACAATGCACACAGGCTTTGACCCGATTAAGGTCATTGATCGGTTGACGGAGAAAGCATATGGATGGGGATAAAATCTTGTCTAATCGCTATTTGCGACCAGATGATCGAGGATATTTATCATTGATTTTAATCGTTTAAATTCAATAATTTACAAAAACAAAAAGACATTTGACGAAGCAACTGAATCCATCATAGATCCACTCGATCAACCGGTCATTAATAGTGATTGGACGGCCCCTGAAGTTGCTCTTAGCCTGCGCTCAACAAACCTGTATCTGTGGGAGCGAGCCTGCTCGCGAAAGCACCAGGTCAGTCGACATCCATGTTGAATGTGCCGGCCTCTTCGCGAGCAGGCTCGCTCCCACAATTCATTCATTGCGTGCGCTGCCAAGCGAGGATGTCATGTCGGAACGAGTCTTGATCGATGGGTTCGCCAGGCGCGTGGACTATCTGCGGATGTCGGTCACCGATCGCTGCGATTTCCGTTGCGTGTATTGCATGGCCGAAGACATGGAATTCCTGCCGCGCCAACGGGTACTGACCCTGGAAGAGATCCATCAGGTGGCACAGAGCTTCGTCGCACTGGGCACCCGCAAGATTCGCCTGACCGGAGGTGAACCGCTGATCCGCCCGGGCGTGGTGCAGTTGTGCCAGAAGATCGCCGCCCTGCCCGGCCTGCGTGAGTTGTGCATGACCACCAACGGTTCGCAGTTGGCCAAACTGGCCGAGCCCTTGTTCGAGGCCGGGGTAAGCCGCCTCAACATCAGCCTCGACTGCCTCGACCCGCAACGCTTTCGCGAGCTGACCCGCACCGGTGATCTGGCGCAGGTGATCAAGGGCATCGACGCCGCCCACAAGGCGGGGTTTCGCAATACGAAGCTCAACTGCGTGGTGATGAAAGGTCGCAACGATCACGAGATCAACGATCTGGTGAGCTTCGCCATCGACCGCAACCTCGACATTTCCTTCATCGAAGAAATGCCCTTGGGCACCATCCATGAACACAGCCGCGCGGAGTCGTTCTACGCAAGCAGCCAGGTCCGTGAGCGGATTGCCGAACGCTACACACTGATTGATTCCGCCGAGTCGACCCAGGGTCCTTCGCGCTACTGGCGACTGGCCGAAGCGCCGCAGATTCGCCTGGGGTTCATTTCGCCCCACAGCCACAACTTCTGTGGCACCTGCAACCGGGTGCGGCTGACGGTGGAAGGTCGTCTGCTGCTGTGCCTGGGCAACGAGCATGCCGTCGACTTGAAGGCGGTACTGCGGACTCATCCGGGCCAACCCGAACGTCTGGAGAACGCCATCATCGAGGCGATGAAGCTCAAGCCTTACCGGCACAACTTCGAAGTGAACGACGACGTTCAGGTCGTTCGCTTCATGAACATGACGGGCGGCTGAAACCATGATCGTCAGACCCAAACCCAATCTGATCGGCGTGCTGACTTCACTCAAGGGTTCGATCGCCAAACGCATTGCGCGGCGCAGCCTGATGGTGACCTTGCTCGCTTCGGCCATCGTGCTCATCGAAACCTTGCACCCGAGTTTTTTTTCCAAGGTCAGTGCCACCCCGTTCACCCTGCTCGGTCTATCGCTGTCGATCTTCATGAGCTTTCGCAACAACGCCTGTTATGACCGCTGGTATGAAGCGCGCAAGGCGTGGGGCGATGTGATGGTGGAAATCCGTTCGATGATTCGCGAAACCCTGATCATCAAGGACGCCAGTGAGCGACACAGGATCCTCAGCAACCTGTGCGGTTTTGCCCACGCCCTCAATGCCCGGCTGCGCAAGGAAAACGAACTGGCCACCAGCGGCGACTGGCTGCAGCCGTTGCCTGAAGGCGGCGCCACGGACATCAGCGGGCAGGTTCTGCTGCAAGTCGGTCAACAGTGCTCGACACTCAATGAGGCCGGGGTGATCAGCGAATGGCGCTATACGATCATGGCCAACCACCTGGCCAACCTGACCCGTGCCCAGGCGGTCTGCGAACGGATCAAAAACACCCCGCTGCCGTTCCCCTACACCTTGTTGCTGCACCGGACCATTTACCTGTTCTGCATCCTGTTGCCGTTCGCCATGGCTGAACCTTTAGGCTGGCTGACGCCGGTGTTCACCGCGATTGTCAGCTACACCTTTTTCGGCCTGGATGCGATTGCCGATGAACTGGAAGACCCGTTCGGCCGCGACGAAAACGACCTGCCCACCGACGCCATCGTGCGCAACATCGAGCGCGATGTCCTCGAGGCCTTGGGCGTGACGCAACTGCCGCCACAGCTGGAGCCGGTAGACTTCGTCCTCAACTGACATCCACCGCAGATCAAAACTGTGGGAGCGAGCCTGCTCGCGAAGGCGTCAGGTCAGTCAGCACTGATGTTGAATTGGCCGGCCTCTTCGCGGGCAAGCCTCGCTCCTACAGGGCTCATGTTGTTCAGAACAACTCGCTCCACCGGCATCAATGGCGGGGCGCTCATCGCTGCAGTGTTCATCCCCTTGCTCCGCAGGCCTGCACAGACTTCAGGTGCGGAACGAAATTGCACGGACGATGCCGGGCATCCAGTTGCTCGGCGAGGATGCCTTCCCACGCGGTGCGGCAGGCGCCGGTGGAACCGGGCAAACAGCAGACCAGCGTACCGTTGGCCAGTCCGGCCAGGGCTCGGCTTTGCACCGTCGAGGTGCCGATGTCGAGAATGGAGATCGCCCGGAACAACTCGCCGAAGCCGTCGATCTGTTTATCCAGCAGACAGGCCACCGCTTCGGGTGTGCTGTCGCGTCCGGTGAAGCCGGTGCCGCCGGTGATCAGCACCACTTGAATATTGTCATTGGCAATCCAGGTCGCGACCTGCGCGCGGATCTTGTACAGATCATCCTTGAGCAAGTTGCGTTCGCTGAGGGTGTGGCCGGCTTCCAGCAAGCGGCTGACCAGCAGTTGCCCGGAGGTGTCATTGGCGTATTCACGGGTATCACTCACCGTCAACACGGCAATATTCAACGGTATAAACAATGCATCCGGTTTAACGCTCATGGAATTCTCCGGCAGGTACCAATTAAATAACTTTCAGAGACTAAAGCGGTAAAACAAGCACTGTCTAATCACTCTAGCCAACTGCACTATCGAGCGTATCTATCGGTTATTAACAAATCAAAAAACACCCATTGAACCACTGTGGGAGCGAGCCTGCTCGCGAAAGCGGTGTATCAGATACTGACTCTTTCGACTGACACTCACTCTTCGCGAGCAGGCTGTTCTGGTCAAGTATTTCCGGACACCAGTTACGGTATTTAGGCCGCCTGTTGC
>NZ_JBSVWS010000086.1:0-24996 GCF_054071155.1 Pseudomonas sp. SDO5532_S415
TGGATCACATCGCTCTTTGTGGGAGCGAGCCTGCTCGCGAAGGGGGCGACACGGTTTAAACGGTGGGCGGTCCGGGATACCCGCAATGCGCCCAAGACGCCTTGCGCCCATACCAGGCCATCATCACCAGTTGCAGCAATGAGCTGTGGCCCATGCGCAGCAGGCTCAGCGAGCTGTTTTCCCATCGATCGAGAAAATGCCGGATCTCATCACTGCTGGCGTTTTCCCAACTGCCCCAAATGCCGGTCAGCGGTCCCCGAGTCACGGCCATGCCCAGCACATCGAACAGCTGACGGGTCAGCTTGAGCATTTCCGGCGACAAGTGATCGAGACTGAAATCCAGGCTTTTCAAGGTGCCTTCGACAGCGCTGGGCATCTGTTCAATGGCCACGGCACCGTCGAGCATCACCGGAATCAGTGCGCGCAAAAACAGCAGGTCGCCACTGCGCAGCGCCGCGAAACCACTGGCCGCAATGTTCGACGAACAGCCGCTGAGACTGGCCCCCAACCCGGCAGTGGCGAGGAAGGCGCTGGCGCCCAGGCTGAATTTGAGCAGGCCGCGCCGTGACAGCGCGGGAGAATCGGACAGGCTTGGGCTCATTATTGTTTTTACCCGATGGCGTTGAGCGTTAGCGGATGAACAGCTTCTGGATCAGTTTCTGAATGGATTTGCCGTACGGCGGGTAAATCAGTTTCGCCGCGTTGAAGCGCTGTTTGATCAGCACGCCCTTGGCCTTGCTGAAAGTCAGGAAACCCTCGTGGCCATGGTAATGGCCCATGCCCGAGGCGCCGATGCCGCCGAAGGGCATGTCATCCTGGGCGACGTGCAGCAGGGTGTCGTTGAGGCATACACCCCCGGAATGGGTTTCGTGCAGCACGCGGTTTTGCTCGCGCTTGTCGTAGCCGAAGTAATACAGCGCCAGTGGGCGAGGGCGCTGATTGATGTAGGCAAAGGCCTGATCCAGGTCCTTGTACGGCACGATCGGCAGCAGCGGACCGAAGATTTCGTCCTGCATCACGGTCATGTCGTCGCTGACGTTGAGCAGCAGGCTATGTCCCATGCGGCGTCCCTGGCCTTTATCGAACAGCGGGATCAGCAGTGCGCCCTTGCTGGTGGCGTCGCTGAGGTAGCCGTTGAGTCGTGCCAGCTGCCGGTCATTGATGATCGCGGTGTAGTCCGGGTTGTCAGCCAGCGTTGGATAAAAGCCGCACACCGCCTGACGATAAGCCTCGACGAACGCGCCGACGCGATCTTCCGGCACCAGCACATAGTCCGGGGCCACGCAGGTTTGCCCGGCGTTGAGGGTCTTGCCGAACGCGATGCGCTCGGCGGCATCCTTGAGTGGAACATCGGCGGATACGATGGCGGGGGACTTGCCGCCCAGTTCCAGGGTGACCGGCGTCAGGTTTTCCGCCGCCGCGCGCATGACGTGTTTGCCGATGCTGGTGGCACCGGTGAACAGCAAGTGATCGAAACGCAGCCTCGAAAACGCCACGCCGATATCAGCCTCGCCCAGCACCACGCAAACCAGGTCTTCGGGAAAGATTCGCCCCAACAGTTCCTTGAGCAGCATACCGGTGGCGGGGGTCGATTCGCTGAGCTTGAGCATCACCCGATTGCCCGCCGATAACGCACCGACCAAAGGTCCGATGGCCAGGTACAGCGGGTAGTTCCACGGCACGATCACCCCGACCACGCCCAGCGGCTGGTAAACCACTTTGGCCGAGGCCGGCTGGAAAGCCACGCCGACCTTGCGTCGCGATGGACGCATCCAGCCCTTGAGGTGCCGACTGGCGTAATGGATGCCGTGCAGGCTGGGCATCAACTCGGCGAGCAGGGTTTCATCGGTGCTGCGGTGGCTGAAGTCCTGGCTGATCGCATCGATCAGAGCCTGACGCTCGCTGTTCAACAAATCACGCAGCGCCTTGAGCCATTGTTGGCGCTGGGCGGCAGGCGGCATGGGGTTGCCGGCATAGGCGGCGCGCTGTGCGTCAAACAGGGCCTGGAGTTCATTCAGAGGACGCTGCAGATCTTGCAGGTAGGAAATTTCGGCAGTCATGGTCGGCACCGGCTTTATTGTAATGAAGCACTTTTTAGAGTCTATACTCTATAAAGTCAAATGGCATCCTTGCACGGCTTTGTTTTATCCCTATCCGGATAGGTCGTAAGATGCCCCGTCAACGCACTCTGAATTTAAGTTCAAGCCATGGCCCCACGGATAAAAACCAGCGAGCGCATCGTGCAGAACAGCCTCGAGCTGTTCAATCAGCAGGGCGAGCGCAGCGTCAGTACCAACCACATTGCTGCCCACATGGAAATTTCCCCGGGCAACCTGTACTACCACTTCCCCAACAAGCAGGCGATCATCTCCGTATTGTTCAGCGAGTATGAAAGCCTGGTGGACAGCTTCCTGCGCCCGCCCCAGGGCCGCGCCGCCACGGTGGAAGACAAGCGCTTCTACCTCAAGGAGCTGCTGTCGGCGATGTGGCGATACCGTTTCTTGCATCGCGATCTTGAGCATTTGCTCGACAGCGATCCGGAACTGGCCGCCCGCTATCGACGGTTTTCCCAGCGCTGCGTGATCCAGGGCACACATATCTACGAAGGCTTCGTCGAAGCTGGCATCCTGAAGATGGATCGGGTGCAGATCGAATCCCTGACGATCAACGCCTGGATCATCCTCACGTCCTGGGTGCGCTTTTTGTGCACTACGCGGGAAAACTCCAGCTACCTCAGCGAGCAGGCGATCAAGCGCGGTGTCTATCAGGTGCTGGTGCTGGAAGCCGGGTTCGTCACGGATCAGGCGCGCGAGGCGGTCAACGCGTTGTTCGAAGAGTTTTACGTGCCGCTGGCCCAGGCGTTGGAAGAATCTGCGAGTTAACCGACGTGAATTGAAAAGTGCAGTAGGATCGAACCCCGGTTTATTCACAGGAGCCCGTTATGCCCATTGCGCAACTGATCAGCCCGCAAGCGTTGGACCTGAAAAAGGAGCAGCCGGGGCTGGTGATTCTGGATTGTCGTTTTGCCCTCGAAGACCCGGATTACGGTCAACGCAGCTATGCCGAAGGCCACATCGCCGGGTCGAGCTTTGCCGATCTTGAGCGTGATCTCAGCGGGAAAGTTGAAAAGGGCGTGACCGGGCGTCATCCGTTGCCCGAGCCGGCCGACCTGATCGAGCGCCTGCAAGCCTGGGGCGTCAACGGCGACAGTGAAGTTGTTTTGTACGACGACGGCCCGGGTGCCTACGCGGCACGGGCCTGGTGGTTGCTGGCCTGGCTGGGCAAGCGTGAGGGTGTGTTCATCCTCGATGGCGGGCTCAAGGCCTGGCATGCGGCCGGTCTGCCCTTGAGCCTTGATCCGCCGTCAATCACTCGCGGCACCTTTACCGGCACCCCGGATGCCTCGTTGTTGCTCAGCGCCGAGCAGCTGCTCAAACGCCTCGGCAAGCCCGAGCTGACCTTGCTCGACGCCCGCGCCTTGCCGCGCTTCAAAGGTGAAGTGGAGCCCATCGACCCTGTGGCCGGGCACATTCCCGGTGCGCAATGCGCGGCGTTCACCGACAACCTGGGCAGTGACGGGCGTTTCCTGCCGGCCGATCAGCTCAAACAGCGATTTGCCGCGAAACTGGGTGATCGTTCACCGGATGATCTGGTGGCGTATTGCGGGTCCGGCGTAACGGCGTGCCATAACCTGTTTGCCCTGTGCCTGGCGGGTTATCCGTTGGGTTCGCTGTATGCCGGCTCGTGGAGTGAGTGGATCAATGATCCCGCGCGGGGCATCGCCACCGGCGAGTAAACACTGATCCCCTGTGGGAGCGAGCCTGCTCGCGAAGACGGAGTACCCAGTCAACCGAGATGTTGACTGACATACCGTATTCACGAGCAGGCTCGCTCCTGCATTAGAGATGTGTAGTCAATGATTGCCGCGCACTGCGATACGCCCCCGGCCCCACCCCGTACACCTGCTTGAACTGCCGGCTCAAATGGCTCTGGTCGGCAAATCCCAGTTGCGTCGCCACTTCCAGCGGTAAACACCCGCCTTGCAACAACGCCCGCGCCCGGGCGATGCGCTGCTGCATCAGCCAGGTGTGCGGCGGCATGCCGGTGGCGCGGCGGAACACTCGGGCGAAATGAAAGGGTGACAGATTGACTGCCGCCGCCAGTTCTTCCAGCGAAGGCGGCGCCGCCAGCCGCGCGTGCAGCAACTCCTTGGCCAGCGTCACCGCCCGGTGTTCCTTGCCCGGTTGTCCGGCATCCGCAACGGCTGCATGACGCTGCAACAGCGAAAGCATCAGCTCTCGCCAGGCCGTCTGCTGTTGCAGGGCGGTGGAAGGGCTTTCCAGCAAACGATGCAATTGGCAGAAGCCGTTCACCAAGTCCGGATCGCGGTACAGCGTGGCGCCGAACGCAGGCAGGGTGTGGGTTGGCAGTTCGAGTTCGGCCAACAGTGACAAAATTTGTCCGCTGTCCGGATAAAACGCTCGATACAGCCAACCGTCCTCCGTGCCCTTGTGGCCGGTGTGCAGTTCGTCGGGATTGATCAACACCAGCGTGCCGCTGCCCGCCAGATGTTCAGCGCCGCGATAGCGGTAACGCTGGGCGCCGGCCATGATCATGCCGATCACAAAGCCGTCGTGCACATGGGGTGCGAAACGGTGTTCGATGTAGCGTGCCGACAACAATTCGACTCCGGCCAACGGCGCTGTTTGCCAGAAGTGGATCGATTCGCCCTGATCGACGTCCATGTATTACTCGCGCCCCACGGTGGCCAGCCATTGGGGAATACGCCGTTCCAGGTAGTAACCCGGCTGCCTGACCGAACCGTCGACAAACCCGACATGTCCGCCTTTGGCCTGCAATTCGAACTGAGTGCAAGCAGACAACTCATCCGCCTGCGGCAGGCTGTGGGGAAAGACAAAGGGATCGTCAGCTGCCTGAATAACCAGGGTCGGCGTGCGAATTTCCCCGAGGAAGTAACGGCTCGACGCGCGACGATAGTAATCCTCGGCATCGGCGAATCCGTTCAGCGGCGCGGTCACCCGGCCATCGAAATCCCAGAACGTGCGCATGTTTTCCAGCGAGCCCAGCGCCGCCAGTGCCGCCAGGCCATCCTCGCGCCCGTCATGCTGGAATTGGCGCTGCTTGTTCTTGATGTAGGCCAGCATCTCGCGCATGAAATGCGCCTGATAGACCTTGGAGAAGCCCTGGCCGATCCGGTCGGCGCATTGATCCAGGCGAAACGGCACGGACACCGCCACCGCGCCGAGCACGCCGCTGCTACTGCCGGTCTCGCCCAAGTGCTTGAGCAGCACATTGCCGCCCAGTGAATAACCCACCGCATACAGCGGTGCGAGAGGCCGTTTGGCCCGCAGGTGCCTGATGGTTTCGGCCAGGTCTTCGCTGGCGCCGGAATGGTAGCTGCGTGGCAACAGATTCGGTTCGCCGGAACAGCCGCGCCAGTTCAGCGCGACGCTGGCCCAGCCCTGGTTGCCCAGCGTTTTTTGCATCCCGGCCACGTAAGGCGAATTAGACGAACCGGTCAGCCCGTGCAAGACCAGCACCAACGGCGCATCGACGCTGTGCGGGCCATGCCAGTCGAGATCGAGGAAATCACCGTCCTCAAGCCACAAGCGTTCACGCTCGCGCTCGATGTGGGTGGTTTTGCGCCACAGCGGTCCCCACAAGGTTTGCAAGTGCGGATTGCCGAGGCCGAGGGCGGGGGTAAAGCGTTCTGACGGAGGGTGCACGATTGCTCTCGAAGCAGTGGCGCATATCTGCATGGAGGTATGCGCCTTGTTCAGGCTGGTCGATTAACCAGCGATCTCTGCCATGCGTTGCCACAAAGAATAGTAGACCCGGCCGGATTTTTGCTCCCGGTGCAGGCGCCAGTTGCCCGGCAGGCCGAGTGTCGACGGCGCGGTTTCGCTCTCGGTGTAGACCCAGGCATCTTCGGCCAGCCACTGGCGCTCTTCGAGCAACTTGCAAACGGCCGGCAGCAGGTTCTGGTTGAACGGCGGGTCGAGGAACACCAGGTCATAAGCTGTTGCCGTCTGGGTTTCCAGATAACGCAGGGCGTCGGCGGTCTGCACCTGGCCAGTGGTGCAGCGCAGCGTGCCCAGGTGCTCCTTGAGACTGGACACCGCAAGGCTGCTGGCGTCCAGCGCCTGGCCCATGGCGGCGCCACGGGACAAGGCTTCGAGAAACAGTGCGCCGCTACCGGCGAACGGATCGAACACCTTGGCGCCGGGTACGTAAGGCGCGAGCCAGTTGAACAGGGTTTCACGCACCCGGTCCGGCGTCGGGCGCAGGCCCGGGGCATCGGGGAAGCTCAGCTTTCGGCTGCGCCATTCGCCGCCGATGATGCGCAGTTGGTTCACGCCGTTATGCACGTTGTGGACAGGTTTTTTCGGGCGGGAAGTGGCCATTAATGCTCCGGAACCCCGAGCGGTTGCTCGGCAGGTTTATCAGTAGGGGCCGGTAACGGCTTTTGCGGCACGGTCGGGCCAGCGCTGACGATGACCATTTTGTCCGTGCTCAGGTGTTTGTTCAGTGCGGCCCTGACTTGCTCGACGGTCAGGTCCTGGGACTGCTGCATGAAGTCTTCCAGATGGCTCAACGGCAGATTATAGAAGCCAATCGCACCCAACTGACCGACGATATCAGCGTTGCTGGCGGTGGACAGCGGGAAGCTGCCGGCCAGTTCGCGCTTGGCATCGTCCAGCTCTTTTTGCGTCGGGCCGGTCTTGAGGTAATCGGCGAGGACGTCCTGCACCAGCTTCAAGGTGCCTTCGCTCATTTCGGCGCGGGTCTGTAGGTTGATCATGAACGGGCCGCGCGCCTGCATCGGGGAGAAGCCCGAGTACACGCCGTAGGCCAGGCCACGCTTCTCGCGCACTTCGCTCATCAGTCGGGTACCGAAACCACCTCCACCGAGGATCTGGTTACCCATGGACAGTGCCGCGTAGTCCGGGTCATCCCGGTCGATACCCAATTGCGCGAGCATCAGGTTGGTCTGCTTGGACGGGAACTCGATATGGCCAATGCTGGCCTTGGGTTCGCCTGGTTGCGCGATTTTTGGCAGGGCCGGCCCCTTCGGCAGGGCAGTGGATACCTGCGCGGCAATGGCTTCGGCTTCGGCACGGGACAAGTCGCCGACCAGGGCGATCACCACGTTGCCCGCCGCATAGGCTTTCTCATGGAACGCACGCAGCTGGGCGAGGGTGACGGCGGGAACGGTTTTCGCCGTGCCATCGCTGGCATGGGCGTACGGATGATCGCCATACAAGCGGTTCATCAGTTCAAGGCTGGCCAGTTTGCCGGGGTTCTGTTTCTGGTATTCGAAGCCGGCCAGCATCTGGTTTTTGATACGGGTAAACGAGTCGGCGGGGAAGGTCGGTTTGCCGACGACTTCGGCGAACAGCTTCAAGGCCGGTTCACGCTTGTCCGCGGCGCTGAGGCTGCGCAGGGACGCAACGGCCATGTCTTTGTAGGCACCGTTGCCGAAGTCCGCGCCCAGGCCTTCGAAGCCCTGGGCGATGGCGCTGACATCTTTACCGGCCACGCCTTCGTTGAGCATGGCGTTGGTCAGCAGCGCCAGGCCAGGGGCGTCGCCGTCCTGGCTGCTGCCGGCGGCGAAGATCAGGCGCATGTCGAACATCGGCAGCTCACGGGCTTCGACGAACAGCACCTTGGCGCCTTCGGTGGTGCTCCAGGTCTGCACGTCGAGTTTGCGGTGGCTCGGCGCCTTGCCGTTGAGTTCAGTCAACGATTGCAGCTTCTGGCTGGCCTTGGCCTTGTCCAGTGCTTCGCTGGCAGCGGACTCATCGGTCCTGGAGAAATAGAACGCAGTTGAGCCGATCAGGGCCACAGCGATCAGGCCCAGCAGGGCCAGGCGCGGTTTTTTATGTTCACTCATGAGTCGTCTCCTCCGGCAGTACATGGGCGACGCTGAGACGTTCGCGGGTGAAATACAGCTTGGCGGCTTTCTGGATGTCTTCCGGGGTCACGCTTTCCAGCTCGGCGAGTTCGCTGTCCATCAGCTTCCAGGACAGGCCGACGGTCTCCAGTTGGCCGATGGCGGTGGCCTGGCTGGTGATCGAGTCGCGCTCGTAAACCAGTCCGGCGATGACCTGTGCGCGCACGCGTTCCAGTTCTTCAGTGGACGGCGCAGTGGTTTTCAGTTGTTCGAGCAGCTTCCACAAACCGGCTTCAGCCTGGTCAATGGTTTTGTTTTTCTGGCTGTTGGGCGTTGCCGACAGAGTGAACAGGCTATCGCCACGGGTGTAGGCGTCGTAACTCGACGAGCCGCCAGACACCAGTTCTTCGCCGCGCTCCAGTTGCGTCGGGATGCGTGCGCTGTAGCCGCCGTCAAGCAGGGCCGAGATCAGGCGCAAGGCATTCACCGAGCGCTTGTCTTCGGCGGTGGCGATGCTCGGCACGTTGAACGCCAGCATCAGGCTGGGCAATTGGGTCTTCACGTGCAAAGTGATCTTGCGCTCGCCGGGCTCGGCCAGTTCCAGCGGAATCTTCGCCGACGGTACGTCACGCTTGGCGATCGGGCCGAAGTAGCGCTGGGCCAGGGTTTTGACTTCGTCCGGGGACACGTCGCCGACGACCACCAGGGTAGCGTTGTTCGGTACGTACCAGGATTCATACCAGCGACGCAGCTCTTCGACCTTCATGCGGTCAAGATCGGCCATCCAGCCGATGGTCGGCGTGTGGTAGCCGCTGGCGGGGTAAGCCATGGCCTTGAAGCGTTCGTAAGCCTTGGCCATCGGTTTGTCGTCGGTACGCAGGCGACGTTCTTCCTTGATGACTTCAATCTCGCGGGCGAATTCGTCGGGTGGCAGGCGCAGGCTGGCCATGCGGTCGGCTTCCAGCTCGAAGGCGACACCCAGGCGGTCGCGGGCCAGCACCTGGTAATAGGCGGTGAAATCGTCGCTGGTGAAGGCGTTCTCTTCGGCGCCCAGGTCGCGCAGGATCAGCGACGCTTCGCCGGGGCCGACTTTTTCGCTGCCCTTGAACATCATGTGTTCCAGGGCGTGGGACAAACCGGTCTGCCCCGGCGTCTCGTAACTGGAACCCACTTTGTACCAGACCTGGGAAACCACCACGGGCGCGCGATGATCTTCGCGCACGACGACCTTCAAGCCATTGTCGAGGGTGAATTCGTGGGTGGGTTGTGGATCGGCAGCCAGGGCCGAGAGGGGCAGACAAACTGTGCCGAGCAGCAGGCCTGCGGCGCGGCGGGCTAGAGCATTCATTCGTTTTTAAACCTGTTGGGCTGCCCGCTTGGTCTTAGCCTAGGCGGGCGAGGAGGTGCTAGGATACTGATCCGTTTTACTGGCGGCCACGCCTATCAGGCCATTACGTTTGATCAGGTTGTATGGGTTTGCGGCAGAAAGCTTTGGTTTATCAACTAAACTCTGCTTTTTCGCCGATTTTGCCGCTTTAGTCCTTCGTGAAATCGTTTCCGTCAGGTGCCGTCCGCACCTCGACAAAATGTTGCGCGTGAACAAGCTGGGTCAATCGCAGTCTGTTCTGCATCGAATATTTATTTGCCGGGGCGCCCGTTGGCGCGTCGCTACCGTGAGATAGCCGTCCTCCATGTTTGGTTCCAACGACGACAAGAAGACCCCAGCTGCGGCTGGCGAGAAAAAAAGCCTGTTCGGATGGCTGCGCAAAAAGCCGCAGGAACCCGTCGTCGAACAGCCACAGTCACTTCCTGAGCCAACGCCCGCGCCGGTCATGGAAGCAACGCCTGCGCCGGTTGTGCCGCCGATCGCCGAGCCGGTGCAGCAGCCGGCCGCCGAGCCTGTAAACGACGTCGCCGCCGAGTTGCCGCTGACCCCGGTCGCCGAACCCTGGCTGACCTTGCCGGTGGCGGAAGAAGCGGTTGCCCTGGTTGAAGATGAGCAGGCGCCACATGTGACGCCGCCGATTCCTGCGCCGGCTGCGCAGGTTTCCGAGCCGGTTCAGGTACCCGTGGTTGAGCCGGTTATTGCGCCGGTCGCGCTGGCGACGCCTGAACCTGCCGCGCCTGCATTCGTTCCGCCGGTTGCGCCGATCGTTCAGGCGCCAGAGCCTGCACCTGCACCTGCACCTGCACCTGCACCTGCACCTGCACCTGCACCTATCGCCGCTCCTGTGGCCGTTGTGCCTGCAGCTCCCGTCGAAACCTTGCCCGAGCCTGTGCGCACCGAAGAAACCAAGGCCGGTTTCTTCGCCCGTCTCAAGCAGGGCCTGTCCAAGACCAGCGCCAGTATCGGCGAAGGCATGGCCAGCCTGTTCCTGGGCAAGAAAGCCATCGATGACGAGTTGCTCGATGACCTCGAAACCCGTCTGTTGACCGCCGATGTCGGTGTGGAGGCCACTTCGGTGATCATCCAGCGCCTGACCCAGAAGGTCGCACGTAAAGAACTGGCCGATTCCGATGCGCTGTACAAGTCCTTGCAGGGCGAGCTGTCGGCGATGCTCAAACCCGTCGAGCAACCGCTGAAAATCGTCTCGCAGAACAAACCGTTCGTGATTCTCGTCGTCGGCGTCAACGGTGCCGGCAAGACCACCACCATCGGCAAGCTGGCGAAGAAGCTGCAACTGGAAGGCAAGAAAGTCATGCTCGCGGCGGGTGACACCTTCCGCGCGGCGGCAGTCGAGCAACTGCAGGTCTGGGGCGAGCGCAACAAGATCCCGGTCATTGCCCAGCACACCGGCGCCGACTCGGCTTCGGTGATCTTTGACGCCGTGCAGGCCGCCAAGGCCCGTGGCATCGATGTGTTGATCGCCGACACTGCCGGACGACTGCACACCAAAGACAACCTGATGGAAGAGCTGAAAAAGGTTCGCCGGGTGATCGCCAAGCTCGACGCCGACGCGCCGCACGAGGTGCTGCTGGTGCTCGACGCCGGCACCGGCCAGAACGCCATCAACCAGGCCAAGCAATTCAACCAGACCGTCGAACTGACCGGGCTGGCGCTGACCAAGCTCGATGGCACCGCCAAGGGCGGGGTGATTTTCGCCCTGGCCAAGCAGTTTGGCCTGCCGATTCGCTATATCGGCGTCGGTGAAGGCATCGACGATTTGCGCACTTTTGAAGCTGAACCCTTTGTCCAGGCACTGTTTGCCGAGCGGGAGCGTTCATGATTCGTTTCGAACAGGTCGGTAAACGCTACCCGAACGGTCACGTCGGCTTGCATGAGCTGAGCTTTCGAGTCCGTCGTGGCGAGTTTCTGTTTGTCACCGGCCATTCCGGCGCCGGTAAAAGCACCTTGTTGCGGCTGTTGCTGGCCATGGAGCGCCCAACCAGCGGCAAGCTGCTGCTCGCCGGGCAAGACCTGAGCACCATCAGCAACGCGCAGATTCCGTTTTTGCGCCGACAGATCGGCGTGGTGTTCCAGAACCACCAGTTGCTGTTCGATCGCACCGTATTCAACAACGTCGCACTGCCGTTGCAAATTCTTGGTCTGTCCAAGGCCGAGGTCGCCAAGCGTGTGGATTCGGCCCTGGAGCGCGTGGCGCTGTCGGACAAGACCGATTTGTATCCCGGTGATTTGTCCACCGGTCAGCAACAGCGCGTCGGCATCGCCCGCGCCATCGTTCACCGCCCGGCCTTGCTGTTGGCGGACGAACCGACCGGTAACCTCGACCCGCGCCTGGCCGCGGAAATCATGGGTGTGTTCGAAGACATCAACCGCCTGGGCACCAGCGTGCTGATCGCCAGTCACGACCTGGCCCTGATCGCGCGCATGCGTCACCGCATGCTGACCTTGCAACGCGGTCGATTGATCGGCGACGGGGAGGCCGGCGTATGAGTGCGACACGCAGTCCAAAGGTTTCCGAGCGCGTGGCTCCAAAAGCTGCCGATCCGCAGCCGCAAAAGAAAAAACACGACGATGACGATGGACCGGACTTTGCCACGCTGTTCCGTGCCTGGGTCGAAAGCCATCGCGCCAGCCTGCTGGACAGCTTGCGTCGACTGGGCAAGCAACCTATCGGCAGTTTTTTCACCTGCATGGTGATGGCGGTGGCCCTGAGCTTGCCCATGGGGCTGTCACTTTTGCTAAGTAACGTCGAGCGCCTGGGTGGTTCCTGGCAGCGTGCGGCGCAGATTTCCCTGTACCTGCAGCTCGAAGCCAGCCCGGCCGACGGCGAGGCGTTGCGCGAGCAGATCAAGGGCATGCCCGGTGTGGCGGATGCCGAGTACGTCGGTCGCGATCAGGCGCTGGAAGAGTTCCAGCAGCAGTCCGGTCTGGGGGAGGCGCTCAAGGAGTTGCCGGAAAACCCGCTGCCCGGCGTAGTGCTGGTGACGCCGAAGGAAGTCGACAAGTCGACGCTTGAAGCATTAAGACAAAAACTTTCCGAGTTGCCCAGGGTACAACAGGCGCAGCTTGATCTAGTCTGGGTCGAGCGTCTGGCAGCGATCCTCAAGCTGGGTGACCGTTTCGTCTTCGGTCTGACCGTGCTTCTGGTTTCTGCATTACTTTTGGTGATAGGCAATACCATTCGTCTTCATATTGAAAACCGCCGCACAGAGATAGAAGTGATTAAACTCGTAGGCGGCACTGACAGTTATGTGCGCAGGCCCTTCCTTTATATGGGCGCGCTTTATGGCTTTGGTGCGGGGATTCTTTCCTGGGGCGTGCTGGCGTTCGGCCTGAACTGGCTGAACGACGCGGTGGTCGGGCTGGCCGGTTTGTACGGCAGCGATTTTGCGCTGGCCGGCGTGCCGTCAGCCGATGGTCTGTCTCTCTTGCTTGGCGCGGTGCTGTTGGGGTATATCGGTGCATGGATTGCAGTCGCACGCCACCTGAGGGAGCTTGCGCCAAAGTAATATCATTTTGCTCGTATTGACCTTTCAGCGTTTATGGGAACTTGTCCTACGGTTTCCGGTCAATTTTCGCAGTGCTGAACTGCACGAGTTATGTAAGTCGGAGGTTTTTTCGTATGACCAATTCTTTGCAGCCTGCATATGCTCTGGTCCCGGGTGCGAACCTGGAGGCCTATGTGCACACGGTGAACAGCATTCCATTGCTGACGCCGGAGCAGGAGCGTGAACTGGCCGAGAGTCTCTATTATGAGCAGGATCTTGAGGCAGCTCGGCAGATGGTGCTTGCCCACCTGCGTTTTGTCGTACATATCGCCCGTAGCTATTCCGGCTACGGTCTGGCTCAGGCTGACCTGATCCAGGAAGGCAACGTCGGTCTGATGAAGGCCGTGAAGCGCTTCAACCCGGAAATGGGCGTACGCCTGGTGTCCTTTGCCGTGCACTGGATCAAGGCTGAAATCCACGAGTTCATCCTGCGTAACTGGCGGATCGTGAAAGTCGCGACCACCAAGGCGCAGCGCAAGCTGTTCTTCAACCTGCGCAGCCAGAAGAAACGCCTGGCCTGGCTGAACAACGAGGAAGTCCATCGCGTGGCGGAAAGCCTCGGCGTGGAGCCGCGGGAAGTGCGCGAGATGGAAAGTCGCCTGACCGGCCATGACATGGCCTTCGACCCGGCTGCCGAAGCCGACGACGACAGCGCTTTCCAATCGCCGGCCAACTATCTGGAAGACCACCGGTATGACCCGGCCCGTCAACTGGAAGACGCCGACTGGAGCGACAACTCCAACCACAACCTGCATGAAGCGCTGGAAGTGCTGGACGACCGCAGCCGTGACATCCTCTATCAGCGCTGGCTGGCAGAAGAAAAGGCCACGCTGCACGACCTGGCGCAGAAGTACAACGTGTCGGCCGAGCGTATTCGTCAGCTTGAAAAGAGCGCGATGAACAAGCTCAAGGTGTCGATCGCCGCATAACCTGCGCGAAGGCAATAAAAAACGCCCCGGTCATTGATCGGGGCGTTTTTGTTTCTGGCCTCTCACAAAACCAATGTGGGAGCGAGCCTGCTCGCGAATGCGCCAGGTCAGTCGCTATAAGTGTTGATGAAACAATCGCTTTCGCGAGCAGGCTCGCTCCCACAGGGGATCTTCAGTGTCTGGAAATTCGTGATCGACTATTGAGACCACGGCGCCCGACGCGAATCATTGAGCCCCGCCAGATAGCTGTCACCACCGAGCTGACTCATCTGCCGCCGTATCCAGCCTGCACGCCGCGCAACGTAAGAGGTCGGATGGCTGGCGCTCCACACTCGCGGGTTCGGCAGCACTGCCGCCAGCAAGCTGGCCTGCTGGCGGGACAGTTTGCCCGCGCTTACGCCGAAGTGATGCCTGGCCGCCGCTTCCGCGCCAAACACCCCTTCATCCCACTCGACGCTGTTGAGGTACACCTCGAGAATCCGCTGCTTGGGCCAGAATACTTCGATCAATGCGGTAAACCAGGCTTCCAGGCCTTTGCGCAACCAGCTGCGGCCGGACCACAGGAACAGGTTTTTCGAAACCTGCTGGCTGAGGGTGCTGGCGCCGCGAATCGAGCCGCCAAGTTCGTTGTGGGCCAGTGCCGCCTTGATCGCATTGACGTCGAACCCCCAGTGTTCGGGGAATTTCTGGTCCTCGCCGGCAATCACCGCGACTTTCAGGTCGTCGGAGATTTCCTCCCAGGGCTTCCAGGTGCGTTGCAGGTCGATGGGCTCGCCGTTGAACCAGGATTCGATCTTGCGCTCGACCATCAGCGCCGTCCCCGGAGGTGGCACCACGCGAAAGATCAGCACCAGCAATACGCTGCCGCCCATGAACCAGAGCACGGCCTTCGTGAAACGACGGAAATATAAACGCAGCATAGAGATGGCTTGGCCGAACCCGTTGAGCGGGCCATTATACAGACCCTGTTGATCGCGTCTGACTGGAGTTCTTCATGCTGCGTGGCTTTCTGATGCTGGCCGCTTTCTTTGGCTTCACCGGTGTAGGTCTTGGGTCCTTTGCCGCCCACGGACTGAAAAGCCGTCTGACGCCTGAATATCTGGCGATTTTTCATACCGGCGTCACTTATCAGCTGGTGCACACCCTGGCGCTGTTGGGTGTGGCGCTGCTGGCCACACAGATTCCCGGTCGGCTGGTCACCTGGGCCGGCGCGTCCTTTGCCATCGGCATCCTGTTGTTCTCCGGCAGCCTGTACGTGCTTACGCTGACGGGCATCAGCAAGCTCGGCATCATCACGCCCTTCGGCGGTCTGGCGTTTCTGGTGGGCTGGCTCTGTTTGGGGCTTGCCGCCTGGCGGTTGAGCTGACCACGCGGTCCATTTCATGACGAATGGCTTGGGTCGGCCTGACTGATCGGGCTAGAATGCCAGCCCCTAAAAATGATGGCGGCATCCGGCATGCGCATTCAGTTGAACGGCGAATCCTTTGAACTGCCCGACGGTGAAACCGTTGCGGCCCTGCTGACCCGTCTGGACCTGACCGGACGCCGGGTGGCGGTCGAACTCAATCTGGATATCGTCCCACGCAGCCAGCATGCCGATACCACGCTCAATGACGGCGATAACGTCGAAGTCGTGCACGCCATCGGCGGCGGCTAGCCGTCAGGCCCGCATGGGCCGAGAATTCTGCAAGACCCTCACTCCTATAGAGGATTTCCCATGAGCATCGTTCGTAACGACAAGCCTTTCGTCCTGGCCGGTCGTACTTACCAGTCGCGTTTGCTGGTAGGTACCGGCAAGTACCGCGACATGGAAGAAACCCGCCTGGCCATCGAAGCCTCGGGTGCCGAGATTGTCACGTTTGCCGTGCGCCGTACCAACCTCGGCCAGAACCAGGGCGAACCGAACCTGCTGGATTTCCTCTCGCCGGATCGCTACACCTTCCTGCCGAACACTGCCGGTTGCTACGACGCCATCGAAGCCGTGCGCACCTGCCGCCTGGCCCGTGAGCTGCTCGATGGCCACAATCTGGTGAAGCTGGAAGTGCTGGCGGACCAGAAAACCCTGTTCCCCAACGTGATCGAAACCCTCAAGGCCGCCGAATCGCTGGTCAAGGAAGGCTTCGACGTGATGGTCTACACCAGCGATGACCCGATCATCGCCCGGCAACTGGCGGAAATTGGCTGCATCGCCGTGATGCCACTGGCCGGACTGATTGGCTCGGGCCTGGGGATCTGCAACCCGTACAACCTGCAGATCATCCTCGAAGAAGCGAAAATCCCGGTGCTGGTGGATGCCGGTGTCGGCACCGCTTCCGACGCCACCATCTCCATGGAGCTGGGCTGTGACGCGGTGCTGATGAACTCGGCCATCGCTCACGCGCAGCAACCGATCATGATGGCCGAAGCCATGAAGCACGCCATCGTTGCCGGTCGCCTGGCGTACCTCGCCGGTCGTATGCCGAAAAAACTCTATGCCAGCGCCTCTTCGCCGCTGGATGGTCTGATCAAGTAAGAGCCATTGATGACTGAATCGAAAGACACGCCTATCCAGACGGAAGAAGGCGACGAGCGCCAACACCGCCGCATCAAGAGTTTCGTGATGCGCGCCGGGCGCATGACCGAAGGCCAGCAACGTGGCCTGGAGCAGGGCGCTCCGTTGTTCGTGTTGCCCCTGGCCGACGCGCCGGTGGACTTCGACCAGGTATTCGGCCGCTCGGCACCGCGCTCGCTGGAAATCGGTTTCGGCATGGGCCATTCGCTGCTGGAAATGGCTGCCGCTTCGCCGGAGCAGGATTTCATTGGCGTGGAAGTGCACCGTCCGGGTGTTGGTGCGCTGCTCAATGGCGTACTGACCCAGGGCCTGACCAACCTGCGGGTCTACGATTGCGATGCGATCGAAGTGCTCAATCGTTGCGTGGCCGACAACAGCCTCGATCGCCTGATGCTGTTTTTCCCGGACCCTTGGCACAAGAGCCGTCACCACAAGCGTCGCATCGTTCAGGCGTCGTTCGCTGAGTTGGTGCGCAGTAAGTTGAAGGTCGGCGGCATTCTGCACATGGCCACCGACTGGGAACCGTATGCCGAATACATGCTGGAAGTGATGAACGTCGCACCGGGTTATCGCAACCTGGCCGAAGACGGCAAGTGCGTGCCACGCCCGGCCGAGCGCCCGATCACCAAGTTCGAACGCCGCGGCGAACGTCTTGGGCATGGGGTGTGGGACCTGAAGTTCGAAAAACTGGCGTAAAACCTGTGGGAGCGAGCCTGCTCGCGAAGAGGGAGTGTCAGGCGACATAAATGTTGTCTGATGTACCGCATTCGCGAGCAGGCTCGCTCCCACAGTGGCTTTGGATGTTGCCAACGATCAGCGGCGGTCTGCGACTACGCCAATCAATACCAACACCACCAACAACACCGGCGCCAGGCTGTAGTTGTTGAACTGGCTCAAGCCCTTGACGATCCACGGTGTGGCATAGATCAGCGCGGCACCGCTGCCGATCATGCACAGCAAGGCCATCAGCGGGACGCGCAAGGCGCCGGCAATGCTGCCCAGGCGTTGCTCGACCCAGCCTTTGAAGTCCGCACCGAACAGCACCAGCAGGCAGCCCACCAGGGCCAGGGCAATTTCCGAGAGGTTGCTGCGACTCCAGCGAGAGACGGTGGCGAGCAGGTCGAGTACCAAGTCCATTCGATTTCCTTATGTCAGAAAATTCTGCAGCAAGTCGTTGAGGAATAGCTGTCCGCGCTCGGTGGCCGCCAGACGTGACGGTTCGACCTGCAACAGGCCACTTTGTTCGGCTTCACGGCGGCCCTGGGCAAGGCTTTCCAGGGGCATCCCGGTGCGTTCCGGGTACAAGCGCGATTCGACACCCGCGGTCAGGCGCAGGGCGTTCATCAGGAACTCGAACGGCATTTCGTCATTGGTCAGCGTTTTCTCGCCGGCCTGAAAGCGTTTTGCCGGGTTCAGGTAGTCTTTCGGCAGGCGGGTTTTCCAGGTGCGGATGATGCGTCCATCCGGATGGCTGAGTTTGCCGTGGGCGCCGGCGCCGATGCCGATGAAATCGCCAAAGCTCCAGTAATTGAGGTTATGCCGTGCCGGGCGACCGGGCTGGGCATAGGCCGAGACCTCATACTGGGCGTAACCGTGTTCGGCGAGCAACGCCTGACCCGCTTCCTGAATGTCCCACAGCATGTCGTCTTCCGGCAGCGTCGGCGGCTGGTTCCAGAACACCGTGTTCGGCTCCAGGGTCAACTGGTACCAGGACAAATGGGTCGGCTTCAGGGCGATGGCCTGGCGCAGATCGCTCAGCGCATCGTACAGGGATTGATCGGGCAAACCGTGCATCAGGTCCAGGTTGAAGTTGTCGAACCCGGCCTGGCGCGCCATGCCGGCGGCTCGCACCGCTTCGTCGCCATTGTGAATCCGTCCCAGTGCCTTGAGTTTCTCTTGCTGAAAGCTCTGGATGCCGATCGACAGGCGATTGATCCCCAGCGCACGGTAGGCGACGAATTTCTCTTGTTCGAAGGTCCCCGGATTGGCTTCCAGGGTGATTTCGATGTCGCTGGCAAAGCGGATGCGCTGCTCGACACCCTTGAGCAAACGGCCCAATGCCTCGGCACTGAACAGACTAGGCGTGCCGCCACCGAAGAAGATCGAACTCAGCTCGCGACCGTAGACGGCGTGCAGGTCCAGATCGAGGTCGGCCAACAGCGCGTCCACGTACTCTTCTTCCGGCAGCACCGGGGTGGCGGTGTGGGAGTTGAAATCGCAATAAGGGCATTTGCGCACGCACCACGGGATGTGGATGTACAGCGCCAGGGGCGGCAGCACTGGCAGGGCAGCCCGAGGCGTTTGCGCGCCGCCGAAGATCAGCGGCGGCGCGGATGATTCAATGGTCATTTCAAGCCCAGACGCTGGCGCAGCAGATCCATTGCACGGGCGCGGTGACTGATCTGGTTCTTGTCGCTCGGGCTTAGCTCGGCGCTGGAGCAATCACGCTCCGGGACCCAGAACAACGGGTCGTAGCCAAAACCGTGCTCGCCGCTGGCCTGGGTCAGAATACGCCCGTGCCACAGGCCTTCGCAGAGAATCGGCAGTGGATCGTCGGCATGCCGCACCAGCGCCAGCACGCAGACGAACTGCGCGCCGCGTTCGGCTTGCGGGACGTCCTTCAACACATCGAGCAGTTTGGCGTTGTTGGCTGCATCGCCCTTGCCGTCGGCATAACGCGCCGAGTAGATGCCCGGTGCGCCGCCCAGGAAGTCCACCGCCAACCCCGAATCGTCAGCCAGTGCCGGCAGGCCGGAAATGCGCGCGGCATTGCGGGCCTTGAGGATGGCGTTCTCGACGAACGACAGGCCGGTTTCTTCAGGCTCCACGCTGCTGAACTCGCCGATCGAGCGCAGTTGCACCGATTCGCCGAGCATGGCCTGGAGTTCCTTGAGTTTGCCGGCGTTATGGCTGGCGAGTACGAGTTGCGTGAAGTTGATCATTCGCCGGGAAAGAGCTCTTGGTTGAAGTTGATGGAGTTGATTTTGTCACCGGTCTGCACCTTGATGTCGAAGGTGCGGGTTTCCTGCTGGGGTACCGGGAATTGTGCGATGTAGTAGATCGCGCCTTGTTCGGTGATCTGTTTGAATTTCAGGTTCACGCTCTGGCTGGTCAGGTCTTTGACTGTGCCGCTGACCTGGGCCATCTGCGGCTTGCCATCCTTGAGCACCGAAATGTTGATCACGCCCTGATTCTTGCTGCGGGTGAGTTCCGCGGCCTTGGCGATGTCCGGCGTCAGGAAGGTGGAGTTGAAGGTGTTGTAGTGCACCGTCGTGTCGCCGAAGACTTCCTTGCGATCACCTTTGATCGCATCGGCGGCCATGACCGTGACGCTCAGGCAGGCGGTGAGTAGAAACAGCGCTAGACGACCCATGATCGTTCTCCTCGAATAAAGGTGTTCAGACCGCGACCTTGTGGTCTGCAAGCCCCGGGCTGCTGACGCGGTAAATGCCGATCTCACCTAACAGATTAGGCCATAGCTTGCTGGCCCACCCGTGCCGATGCTGTTGATCCACGGCAAGCCGATCAATGACCTTGGCTTCACGTTCGCGGCACAAGGCTTCAAAGTCGGCGAAGGTGCAGAAGTGGATGTTCGGCGTGTTGTACCAGGTGTACGGCAGGAACTCGGAAACCGGCATCCGGCCCTTGCTTGCCAGGTACCAGCGGCAGCGCCAGTGACCGAAATTCGGGAACGTGATGATGCACTGGCGGCCGACCCGCAGCATTTCGTCGAGGATCTTGTCCGGGTAGTGCACCGCTTGCAGCGCCTGGGTCATGACCACGATGTCGAAGCTGTTGCTGGCAAAGTTGCCCAGGCCCTTGTCCAGGTCCTGCTCGATGACGTTGATGCCCTTGGCCACGCACTCGGCGATGTTGTCCGCGTCGTTTTCCAGGCCGTAACCGGTGACTTGCTTGTTGTCGCGCAGCCAGGTCAGCAGTTCGCCGTCGCCGCAACCGAGGTCGAGCACGCGGCTGCCGGCGGGGATCCATTCCTGGATGATTTCCAGATCGGCTCTCATGTCTTCCTCAAAACGTAATGCGGTTCATGTAATTGCCGAACGCCTGCAGGTAGCGCGGGATCGGAATCAGGAAGGCGTCGTGGCCTTGCGGCGCGTCGATTTCCAGGTAGCAGACGTCCTTGCGTGCAGCCATCAGCGCGTCCACCAGTTCCCGTGAACGAGCCGGGGAGAAGCGCCAGTCGGTAGTGAACGACATCACGCAGAACTTGGCGGTGGCATTGGCGAAGGTCTTGGCCAGGTCATCGTCGAAGCTGGCTGCCGGATCGAAATAGTCCAGGGCCTTGGTCATCAGCAGGTAGGTGTTGGCGTCGAAACGCCCGGAGAACTCTTCACCCTGATAGCGCAGGTAGCTTTCGACCTGGAACTCGACACTGTGGAAGTCGTAGTTGAGCTTCTCGCTTTTCAGGCCGCGACCGAATTTCTCGCCCATGGAGTCGTCGGACAGGTAAGTGATGTGCCCGACCATCCGCGCCAGCATCAGCCCGCGCTTGGGGATTACGCCTTGCTCCTGGAACGAACCGCCGTGGAACTCGGGGTCGGTGAGGATCGCCTGGCGCGCCACTTCGTTGAAGGCGATGTTCTGCGCCGACAGCTTGGGTGCCGAGGCGATGGCCAGGCAATGGCGCACGCGGTCCGGGTAAGTAATGGTCCACTGCAACGCCTGCATGCCACCCAGGCTGCCGCCGATGACAGCGGCCCATTGGCCGATGCCGAGCCGGTCCGCCAGGCGCGCCTGGCTGTGCACCCAGTCTTCCACGGTCAGCACCGGGAAGTCGGCGCCGAATGGCTTGCCGGTTTCCGGGTTGGTGCTGCTCGGGCCGGTGGAGCCGTTGCAGCCGCCGAGGTTGTTCAGGCTGACGACAAAGAACTTGTTGGTGTCGATGGGCTTGCCAGGGCCGATGCAGCTGTCCCACCAACCGGGCTTGCGGTCGTCGGGGCTGTGGAAACCGGCCGCGTGGTGGTGGCCGGACAAGGCGTGGCAGATCAGCACGGCATTGCTCGCCGTGGCGTTCAGCGTGCCGTAGGTTTCGTAAATCAGGTCATAGGCCGCGAGCGAACGACCGCAGGCCAACGCCAGGGGTTCGCTGAAGTGCGCCGTTTGCGGCGTCACCAGACCAACAGAATCGGGGGGGAAGGCAGCTGGCATCGACCCTGCTCTCGTTGAAATGAGGCGTAAGTCTAAAGACCGCTGGGGTTAGCGGCAAGCAAAGGCCGGGCCTGTTTTTTCCCGGGAAGACCGAGGTGTGCCATTCGCGAGCAGGGGGATGCATTCCCATGTGGGAGCGAGCCTGCTCGCGAAGAACGATGACGCGGTTAGCCTGAATCAGATCAGGCCGAACAGTTCCTTCGGCATCAGCGCGTAGTACGCCAGGCGCGGAATCAGCCAGCTTTGCAGCAATTGCAGGGCGATAAACGCGAAGATCGGCGAGATGTCGAGGCCGCCCAGGTTCGGAATGATCCGGCGGAACGGCGCGAGTACCGGCTCAGAAATCTGCTGGACCAGTTCCGCGCCCGGGTTATGGCTACCCGGAGCGACCCAGGACAGGATCACGCTGATGATCATCGCCCAGAACAGGATCTTCAAAAACAGCGCGAAGATACCGATCAGTGCCCAAGGCGCCAGAAACAGCACATCAATGTCGTAGCCTCTGAGCAGCAGGATGACCGCGAACAGTGCCATCTGTACCAGCAGCGCCAATACCAACGAGGACATGTCCAGGCCGAACATGCTCGGGATGACCCGGCGCAGTGGCTTGAGCAGTGGTTGGGTAGCCTTTACGGCGAACTGGCAGAGCGGGTTGTAGAAGTTCGCCCGCACCAATTGCAGGATGAAGCGCAGCAACACGATCAGCAGATACAGGCTGCCCAGGGTTTGAATCACAAAAATGGCAGCGTCATTGAGTCCGAGCATTATTGATTCCTTTTTAAGTGCTGATTAGCGACCGAGTTGCTCAGCCATCTCGGCGGAGCGGTGCGCGGCGGCGCCGAGTGCTTTTTCGACCAGTGTTTCGAAGCCATCGGCCTGGAACGACTTGATGGCTGCTTCTGTAGTGCCCGCAGGCGAAGTGACGCGACGACGTAACTCAGCGGCGTCGACGTCGCTGGCCACGGCCATGTGCGCGGCGCCCAGGGCGGTTTGCACGGTCAGTCGGGCGGCAATGTCCGCCGGCAGGCCGAGCTTCACGCCGGCGGCAGTCATGGCTTCGATCAGCAGGAAGAAGTACGCAGGGCCGGAACCGGAAACGGCGGTGACCGCGTCCAGTTGCTGCTCTTCGTTCAACCACAGCGCGATGCCAACGGCTGACAGCAGGTCTTCCGCTTGTTGACGTTGTTCGACGGAGACCTCGGCGGTGGCAAACAAACCGCTTACACCCTGGCGCAGCAGCGCGGGGGTGTTGGGCATGCAGCGCACGATTGGCTGGGCGCCGAGCCAGTTGTTCATGCTGGCGCAGGTGATGCCGGCCGCGATCGAAACCACCAGTTGCCCAGGCTTCAGGCTTGGGCGGATGGCTTCACAGACGGCTTTCATCGCCTGGGGTTTGACCGCCAGCACGACCACATCGGCGCCTTCAATGGCTTGGGCGTTATCGGCGAACACTTCAATGCCGTGTTCGGCGCTCACGCGGGCTCGGGTTTCGTCACCCGGATCGCTGGCGCGGATCTGCGCGGCGTCCAGACCTTTGGCCCGCAGGCCGCCGATCAGGCTGGCAGCCATGTTGCCGGCACCGATAAAGGCAATACGCGTCTTGCTCATGTCAGGTCCTTATAAAGAAAGTATTTAAGGCTGGCCGTAGTCACGGGCACCGAATAAAGCCGTGCCGATACGGACCCAAGTGGCGCCCTGGGCGATGGCCGATTCGAGATCGTGGCTCATGCCCATGGAAAGTGTGTCGAGCGGTAGATTGAGGCTGGCTTGCAGGTTTTGTACGGCGGCAAAAGCGGCATCTTGAGCGGCGCGATCTTCCGTCGGCTCGGGAATGGCCATCAACCCGCGCAATTTCAAGCGCGGCAGGGCACTGATGGCGTTGGCCAGGGCCGGCAGGTCGGCCGGGGCGCAGCCGGATTTGCTGGCTTCGCCGCTGACGTTGACCTGGATGCAGATGTTCAAGGGCGGTAGATCGGCCGGGCGTTGTTCGGACAGGCGTTGCGCAATTTTCAGGCGATCCACGGAATGCACCCAGTCGAAGTGCTCGGCGATGGCGCGAGTCTTGTTCGATTGAATGGGGCCGATGAAGTGCCAGATCAAGGGCAGGTCGGCCAATTCGAGCTGCTTGCCCAATGCCTCCTGCAGGTAGTTTTCACCAAAGTCGCGCAGGCCGGCGGCATAGGCTTCGCGCAGGTCCTGTGCGGGTTTGGTCTTGCTCACGGCCAGCAGCTGAACGCTGTTTTCGTCACGATTGGCGGCGAGTGTTGCGGCATGTATGCGCGAACTAACCAGTTCAATGTTGTCTGCTATGGTGGACATTCAAGAGGCGCCAGCAGGTCTGAGGTTGGCGGCATTCTACTGGAATTGAGGGGGGCTATGGATATCACTGAGTTGTTGGCGTTCAGTGCCAGACAAGGCGCTTCCGACCTGCACCTGTCCGCTGGCCTGCCACCGATGATCCGCGTCGACGGCGATGTGCGGCGTATCAATCTGCCGCCCCTGGACCACAAGGAAGTGCAGGCACTGATCTACGACATCATGAACGATACCCAGCGGGTGGACTTCGAAAAGCACCTGGAAACCGACTTTTCCTTCGACGTGCCCGGTGTGGCGCGTTTCCGGGTCAACGCGTTCAACCAGAGCCGCGGCGCCGGCGCGGTGTTTCGCACGATCCCGTCCAGGGTCCTGAGCATGGATGAACTGGGCATGGGCGACGTGTTCCGCAAGATGACCGACGCGCCCCGTGGCCTGGTGCTGGTGACCGGGCCGACCGGCTCAGGCAAGTCCACCACGCTGGCGGCGATGATCGACTACCTGAACAGCCATCGTCATCACCACATCCTCACCATCGAAGATCCGATCGAGTTCGTTCACGAGTCGCGCAAATGCCTGATCAATCAGCGCGAAGTCCACCGCGACACCCGCAGCTTCGCCACCGCCCTGCGCTCGGCCCTGCGCGAAGACCCGGACGTGATTCTGGTGGGCGAGATGCGCGACCTGGAGACCATTCGCCTGGCCCTGACCGCCGCCGAAACCGGTCACCTGGTATTCGGTACGCTGCACACCACATCGGCGGCGAAAACCATCGACCGGATCGTCGACGTGTTTGCGGGGGACGAGAAACCCATGGTGCGCTCGATGCTCTCCGAATCGTTGCTGGCGGTGGTGTCGCAGACGCTGGTGAAGAAAATCGGCGGCGGGCGTATAGCTGCCCACGAAATCATGCTGGGTACGTCGGCCATCCGTAACCTGATCCGCGAAGACAAGGTGGCGCAGATGTACTCATCGATTCAGGCGGGCGGGTCGTTGGGGATGCAGACGCTGGATATGGGCTTGAAGGATTTGGTTGCCCGGGGGGTGGTCAGTCGCGAGCAGGCGCGGGAGAAGGCGCGGTCGCCGGATAATTTTTGAGGGAATTGCGTTGGTTTCAAGGACGCCTTCGCGAGCAGGCTCGCTCCCACAGTGAAATGCATTCCAATGTG
>NZ_JBSVWS010000087.1:0-24675 GCF_054071155.1 Pseudomonas sp. SDO5532_S415
GGGCTCGACACACAACCAGTGTGGGAGCGAGCCCGCTCGCGAAGACGCCGGCACATCCTGCATCGCTGGCGCTTGACCCACCGCTTTCGCGAGCAGGCTCGCTCCCACAGGGGACTGTTGTTGAAGTTGATTGTGGGCTCGACACACAACCAGTGTGGGAGCGAGCCCGCTCGCGAAGACGCCGGCACATCCTGCATCGCTGGCGCTTGACCCACCGCTTTCGCGAGCAGGCTCGCTCCCACAGGGGACTGTTGTTGAAGTTGATTGTGGGCTCGACACACAACCAGTGTGGGAGCGAGCCCGCTCGCGAAGACGCCGGCACATCCTGCATCGCTGGCGCTTGACCCACCGCTTTCGCGAGCAGGCTCGCTCCCACAGGGATCATTGGCGATCCTGGGTATTACGGTTTTCCTGGACGGTCACCGTGGCGGTTGTACCGGCACGCAGTTTGTCTTTGCCGGCATAGTCCGCATCGATCTTGATCCGCACCGGCACACGCTGTGCCAGTTTCACCCAGGTGTAACTGGGGTTGATATTGGCCAGTAAACGCCCACCCGGCAGGTTTTCCCGGTCGGCGATGGCGAAGGCGATGCTTTGCACGGTGCCGCCGAAACGTTCGCCACTCATCAATTCGATGTCGACCCGGTCACCCTCTACGATTCGCGGCAGTTTGGTTTCTTCGAAATAGCCACTGACATAAAACGAGTCGCTGTCCACCAGCGCCACCAATGGACCACCCGCTGTCGCGTAGTCGCCCTGACGGGTCAGCAGATTGGTCACATACCCGCTAACCGGCGATTCGACCCGGGTGCGTTCAAGGTCGTGCTCAGCCTCGGCCAACGCGGCAATAGCCAGTTGCACGTTGGCCTGGGCAAATCCCAGGTTGGCCTGGTTGCGCAGCAAATCAGCCTGGGCCACCGACACCTCGGTGCTGGATTTTTCCCATTCTTCGCCAGAAATCGCCGAACGTTCCTTGAGGGTTCGCCGGCGGCGCTCTTCGCTTTGACGCTGACGCAGCAGCGCCTGGCTGGCGACAATGGCCGCTTCGGATTGCCCAAGCGAAGCTTTGGCCACTTCCACCGATCGCTTGGCATGGTCCACCGCCAGGGCGTAGCGCGAAGGATCGATTTCCAGCAGCAACTGGCCCTTCTCCACATGCTGGTTGTCGTGCACGCCGAGGTTGACGATGCGTCCGGCGACGTCGGCAGACAAGGTCACCACGTCGGCACGCACCCGTGCATCCCGGGTCCAGGGGGCACGGGTGTAGTGCTCCCAGGCGAACCATCCGAGCACAAAAGCCAGCACCACCACCGCCAGGGTCGTGAGTTGAGCAAGGATCTTCTTCAAGGCATCAGGCTCCCATCACCAGAATCAACGTCGCGCACACGCAGGCGTACAACGCGCCTTCGAACAAGGCTTCATGCCAGACGAATTGCAGCACGCCCAGGCGCCGCAGGATCCAGTCCAGCAGCAGGAAAATCGGCAGGCCCAGCAGCAGCGCCTGGGCAATCGGCGGCAGGTAGACACCGCCTATTTCAAGATCAATGGGCAAGCGCCGGTACTCCTTGCGATGGGACAGGTTCAAAGTGACCACGATGGCGTTCCAGAAAGGACACCACGATCAACAACGCCACGCGCATGCGAAACACCGACCATAAGTGTTCATGGACGCTAGAGTGCAGTGCATCCAGCTCATCGCCCAAGGCGTGCAGGCTGTCGAGTACGTAATCGACTTCAATGCCGGGGCGACCGGCGATCAGCCGCCCGGTCTCCCGAACGGTATCGAACAACCGGGTTTGGGTTTGCGAACTCAGCAGCACATTGTTCTGCCCCTGCTGTCGGAGCTGATTCAGGGCAATGCCCAGGGCCAGGCAGCCGAGACTGACTTCGAACAGGTCGCGCGATGGTTTGTCCTGGATGGCGGGCAACAACCCCAGCATCATGGTCAGGCGGTCGACCATGCGACTCTCGAAGGCAAACTGGTTTTCATCAGTGGCCGGGATTTTCTGCAAGGCATAGACCTGCTCGCAGTTTTCCTGATGCAATCGACGAATGCGCAGCGCAGGCCTGAAGGGGAAGATCAAGGCATACACACTCAACGCCAGCGCGGCGGCGCACGTGTAGGCACCGGCAAATTCGAACCACTGGATCGCGGTGTTCTGCCCCAGTCCGGTGTTCTGCGGACCCAATAGCAGAAAGGTCGACAGCCCGAGACCGATCCCGGTGCCGGTGGTGGGCGGGCTGGACAAGCCCACCGCGACGGCATACAGCAAAGGCGCCAGCAACAAGGCCAACAGTTCGAAACTGCTGATCATCGGCACCAGCGAAAACTGCAGCACCGCCGACACCACCAGTGCCAGCCCCAGGCCCCGGGCATAACTCTGGGCTGCCAGCAGCGGCCGGGGAAACGTCGCCATCAACGAGCAGAGGATCCCCGCCACGATCATCCCGCCCCGCGCGCCGTCCCAACCGGTTTCGATCCAGATCAGGCCCGCCACCATCAGCGCGCAGTAAGCACGGATGGCGTTCATTGCCGCCAGGGTGTAGTCCAGGTGCAACGGGTTCGCCTTGCCGCGAAACATGCTGCTGGCCTTGCGTCCACTCTGGATCGCATCGCTCAGTTCCAGGATGGTTTCAAGCTGTTGCAGCATCCGCGCCTGTTCCCAGCGCAATGACCATGACAGCGAGCGTAATGTGGCCTTCAGAGGCTCGATCAGTTGCTCCGAGCGGTAAGCCAGGGCATCGAAGCGTTGCTGCAAGGCGGCAAACCGGCGCCGCTGCTCATCAGGCAAGGCGCGTCCTTGCCGGGCCAGTTCATCGAGAAAGGCCAACTCTTCGCTGAGCAATTGCTGTATTTCAGCCGGGATCTCGCCTTCCCAGCGTTCAAGCAACAACTCGCGCTGGTGACGCAAGGCGGTGAGCCGCGCCGTCAGCAACAACAGTTGATTGCCGAGCAATTGCACCAGATCGTCGGCGCTGCGCAACCGCGGGGCGTCGTAATACAAATGCCGACGTACCCCCTCCAGCGCGCTGATCTGCCCGAGCAACTGCATTTGCCGACGGTGGAAGTCGGCCTCGCTTTCCTCGGTACGAATGACGGCGCCGGCATGGGTCGCCAGCAGCTTGATCACCTGATCGATCCTGGCGAAGTAATCCTTGGCCACGGCTTCCGGGCGCGCGGTCAGCAAACTGACGACACACACGCAGGCCACCGCCAGCAGCGTTTCGGTCACCCGAGTCACGGCCAGCAGGAAGGTGCCGTCCGGATCGGGCACCGCCAGCAGCCCTACCACCACCGCCGTGTAGCCGCTGAGCACAAAGGCCTGGGAACTGGTGTAGCGCAACAAGGTGCCACCGGCGGTACACAGCGCCAACCACAGCGACAACGTAATAAGGAAAGGCACCGGTGCCTGGGGGAATATCGCCATGATCACCACCGCCACGATCGCGCCCAGCGTGGTACCGATGACCTGACCGAAACTGCGGGCCAGGGTCATGCCGGCCAGGGGCTGGCTGACAATAACCACGGCCATGATCGACCATTTGGGCTGTTCGAGGTCGAAGATGAAAGCCAGGTACAGCGTCAACAGCCCGGCCGAGATGGTTCTCAAGGCGAACAGCAACACCCCGGGACCTGGGTGCAGAATTGCCTTGAAATACTGAAGCAACGGTTGCATGGGAAGGCTCGTGGACGGCTATCCAGCAAGCGTAGTCACTAGCTGGATGCCTCGACAGGTTTTGGCGTTGACGACATCGGCGGGCAAACTCGGTGAATCACCGGCAAATTCACCCGTCGTCAGATCAGGGGCAGCGGCGTCAACGTTTGACTCACAGCCCCTCCTGACCGAAGCTGCTCACTTTGCAAAAGCTTGCCAGCTCCCGGATTCCTGCATGCCCCAGTCCCGCCGCTACCTGCTCATCAGCCTCTGCGCCCTGCTCATCGTCGGCCTTGCGTGGTTTTCCCTGCGCAGTACAACCCCCGTGGTGCCTGAGGCGATCAAGCGCGGCTACAGCGAAGCACTGGCCCAGGCCCGCGCCGGCCAGCCCGGCGCTGCGCGGGTGCTTTACCAGCAATTGGCCCGCCCGGACCTTTCGCCCAAGCGGCGCGTCTGGCTGCATGCCGAATTGCCCAACTACCCCAGCTCCGTGGCCTTGAAGCTGGCGGATGCGGACTTGCAACACGAAGCGCCTGAGGTTCGCATTGCCGCGATCAAGAGCATCAGCGGCTTGGTGCCCAGCGGCCAGCGCAGCCTGTTGCTCGGGCCATTGCTCGATGACAGCGAGCAAAGCGTGCGGCTGGCTGCCGTCAACGCATTGCTGGGGTTGTCGCCGGATGACCTTGGCTTGTACTTCGGGCCGCTGGAACAGGCCATCGATGCCTGGCAGCAGGTGCTCAAAAACACCCCGGAAAGCGCCGACACCCACTACCAGCTGGCTCGCCTGTATTTGCACAATGCCGAATTGAAAGAGGCACAACAGGAACTCGACCACACCTTGCGCCTTGCCCCCGACAACCTGCCGGCGCTGGTGATGCAGATCGAAGTACTCGATAGGCAGGGCCAAAGTGACGCGGCCCGCCAGCTATTGGCCAAACAGCTTAAAGCACAACCCGATTCGGCTTATCTGCAACACGCCCTGGGCCTGTGGTTGCTGCATCACGGTCAAAGCGAATTCGCCCTGCTCGGCCTGTCCAAGGCCGTCGAGCTTGAACCGGACAACAAGGATTACCGCTATGACCTGGCGACCACACTGCACGGCGAGCAGGAGCTGGAGGCCGCGCAAAAGCAGTTGCAGGAAATCGTCCAGCGCCACCCCAACGATCGCAAAGCCCGGGTATTGTTGATCAATTACTGGAAAGAAAGCGGACAGTTGCAGAACGTACAGATACTGCTGGCGCAACTGGAACAGCAAAATCCGGACGATCCGGCTCTCCAACAGGGGCTTTAAAGACTGTAGGAGCTCGCTCGCGATGGTGGTCAACGATGGCGCGGGATGCCTGACTCTCCGCGAAGCCCTCAGGTTTTTCGCGAGCAAGCTCGCTCCTACAGGTCAGTAAACACATCTCGGTACAAAAGGTTGAACGCTCGTCGCGACCAAAGGTCAAGTGAACAGGTAGCACGTTCAGGCACCTGACGCCTGCTGCCTCGCTTCCCCCTAGTCATGAGAGGGCATTCTTTGTCTACAGCCAACGAAATGATCAGCGTAAAAGCCGCCACCGGGATCGAAGGTCTGGATGACATTCTTGATGGTGGCCTGTCCCGTGGCCACGTGTTCCTGCTGGAAGGCGAACCCGGAACCGGCAAGACCACTGTCGCCCTGCACTTTCTGCTGGCCGGGGCCCAGGCTGGCGAGCGCTCGCTTTACATCACGTTGTCCGAAACCGAACGCGAACTGCGTCAGGGTGCCCGTTCCCATGGTTGGGAACTGGACCAGAACGTGTCCATTTTCGAACTGACGCCGCCGGAAAACCTGCTCAATGCCGAGCATCAGCAGACGCTGCTGTACTCCTCCGACCTCGAGTTGGGCGAAGCCACCAGGCAGATCTTCGAAGTGGTCGAACGGGTCAAACCCACCCGCGTGGTCCTCGACAGCCTGTCCGAGATTCGCTTGCTGGCGCAGAGCTCCCTGCGCTATCGCCGACAGATTCTCGCGATCAAGCACTACTTCGTGCGCTACGACGCCACCGTCCTGCTGCTGGACGACCTGACCACCGAATCCCTCGACAAAACCGTGCACAGCGTGGCCCATGGGGTGATTCGCCTGGAGGAGCTGACCCCCAATTACGGCGCCGAACGCCGACGCATCCGGGTGGTGAAGTACCGGGGCCAGAAGTACCGCGGCGGTTTTCATGACTTCACCATCATGGGTGATGGCGTGCACGTGTTCCCGCGGCTGGTGGCGGCCGAACACCGCGGCGCCTACCTGCGCCAGCAGTTGACCAGCGGCATCCGGGAAATGGACGCCTTGCTCGGCGGCGGCATCGAGACCGGGTCCAGTACCCTGATCCTCGGCCCGGCCGGTACCGGCAAATCCCTGATTTCGATGATCTTCGCCGCCGCTGCCGTGGCCCGGGGCGAAAAAGCCGCGCTGTTCATTTTCGACGAAGAACTGGGCTTGTTGTTCGAGCGCATGAAGCCATTGGGCATCGACCTGCAGGCGCTGCAAGACACCGGCAATCTGCTGATCGAACAAGTGGATGCCGCCGAACTGTCCCCCGGCGAGTTTTCCCATCGGGTGCGTCGTTGCGTCGACGAGCGCGACATCAAGACGGTGGTGATCGACAGCATCAATGGCTATCAGGCCGCGATGCCGGAAGAAAACGCCTTGGTGCTGCACATGCACGAGTTGCTGCTGTACCTCAACCGCAAAGGCGCGGCGACGTTCATGACCGTCGCTCAACACGGTCTGGTCGGCGACATGCAGGCCCCGGTGGACATCACCTACCTGGCCGATACGGTCATCCTGCTGCGTTACTTCGAAGCGCTGGGCAAGGTGCGCCGGGCCATCTCTATCATCAAGAAGCGCACCGGCAGCCATGAGTCGACCATCCGTGAATACCGGATCAGCGTCAAAGGCATGACCATCGGTGAACCGCTGGAAGCTTTCCAGGGTGTACTGCGTGGGGTGCCGACTTACCATGGCGCGAGCATGCCCTTGCTCGGGGATGAACAGCCGTGATGCTCCAGGAAGCGACGTCCGAGCGCGCGATCATTCTCGCGCCGCTGGGTCGCGACAGCCAGATTGCGCTGATGATGCTCAATGAAGCGGGTTTCGACGGGGTCATCAGCCGGGATCTGCGCGAGCTCTGCAACGAACTGGAGCAAGGTGCAGGCTTGCTGCTGGTGTCCTCGGAAGCCTTGCTGGGCCAGGATCTTGAACCGCTGCTCAGGCTGATCGAACAGCAACCTGCCTGGTCCGATCTGCCGATCGTCTTGCTGACTCACCATGGTGGCCCGGAACAGAACCCGGCCTCGCGTTTCGGCCCGCAACTGGGCAACGTCACGTTCCTTGAGCGCCCTTTTCATCCGGTCACCTTGATCAGCCTGGTGACCACCGCCTTGCGCGGCCGCCGACGACAGTACGAAGCCAGGGATCGGCTGGTCGATTTGAGCCAAAGCGAACTGCGATTGCAAAACACCCTGGAAACCCTGGAGCAGCAGGTTGAAGAGCGCACCGCACAGTTGCGTCATAACGAAGAAGTGCTGCGCCAGTCGCAGAAAATGGAGGCGGTCGGGCAACTCACCGGCGGTATCGCCCACGACTTCAATAACATGCTGACCGGCATCATCGGCAGCCTGGAATTACTGCGCCGGCGCCTGGCCCGGGGGCGCCTTGAGGATCTGGACAGCCTGATCGACCTCGGCGTGACCTCCGCCAACCGTGCGGCAGGCCTGACCCATCGCCTGCTGGCGTTTTCTCGTCGGCAGTCGCTGGATTCCAAACCCGTGCAGATGAATAACCTGGTGGTGTCCATGGGCGAGTTGTTGCAACGCAGTGTCGACGAAAGCATTCGCCTGGACATGCAGCTGAGCGAGCAACTGTGGGTGGCCGAGGCTGACCCGAATCAACTGGAAAGCGCCCTGCTCAATCTGGTGATCAACGCCCGGGACGCCATGCCCGATGGCGGCAACCTGGTGGTCAAGACTTCGAACCGGCATCTGGACGCGCAATTCACCCAACCTCACAGCAATCTTGATCCGGGCGATTACGTGGTACTCAGTGTGACCGATACCGGCTGTGGCATGCCGCAAAGCACCATCAACCGCGCCTTCGATCCCTTCTTCACCACCAAACCCATCGGTCAGGGCACGGGGCTGGGGTTATCGATGATCTACGGCTTCAGCAAACAGTCGCGCGGACACGTGGCCATTCAAAGTGAAGTGGGTAAAGGCACCACAGTGAGCCTGTACCTGCCGCGTTTCGGGGGTGAAGTGCCACGGGACCTTCCGGTTGAAAGCTCGCATCCGCTGTTTGCCAGCAACGGTGAAACGGTGTTGATCGTCGAGGACGATCCCGCGGTGCGGGTATTGGTCAGCACGGTGTTAAGCGAACTGGGCTATGCCTTTGTCGAGGCCGGCGATGCGGACAGCGCGATGCCGATCCTTGATTCCGGGCAACGTATCGATCTGATGATCAGCGATGTCGGGCTGCCTGGGATGAATGGCCGGCAACTGGCGGAAATCGGCCGGCAGCACCGGCCTGAACTCAAGGTGTTGTTTATCACCGGTTACGCCGAACACGCGGCCGTGCGCGGTGGTTTCCTCGATTCAGGCATGCAGATGATCACCAAGCCGTTCACCTTCGACCTGTTGACGGCGAAGGTGCGGGAGATGATAAGAATTTGATGCCCTGCCGGAAAATGTGGTCAATTGTGGCAGCGAGCCTGCTCGCGAAGACGGCGGCACATCCTGCATCGTTGGCGATTGACCCACCGCTTTCGCGAGCAAGCTCGCTCCCACAAGGAATTTTGTTGGATTTAGTTTTGTACTCAACACCAAACCAGTGTGGGAGCGAGCCTGCTCGCGAAGACGGCGGCACATCCAGCGTTGATGTGACTGACACACCGCTTTCGCGAGCAAGCTCGCTCCCACAAGGTTCATTGCCAGGCTCACAGTCGTCAGGACAGCATGTCCTGCATGATTTCCTGCAACACATCCAGGTCGAACGGCTTGGCCAGAATGGGTGCTGTACGGGTGATCGGGCTGTCAGTTTCGCGGATTTCCTGCGGGTAGCCGCTGATGAAAATCACCTTGAGTTCCGGCCGCAGCTTCACGGCGGGTTCGGCGATCTGTACGCCGGAGATACCGCCCGGCAGCCGGAAGTCCGTGATCATCATGTCCAGGTGCGGCTTGCTGGCGAGGATTTCAAAGGCCTGTTCGCCGTTTTCCGCCTGCAATACCCGGTAACCCTCCCCCGACAGATAGGCCGACAGTACCATCAGAATCGAGGGGTCATCTTCGACGATCAGTACGACATCTTGTGCATCTTCACTCATGGGAAGCCTTTGTTCGGTCAATAGCTGCTGATACGACCGTGGGGTCGATCAGAGGTTGCGTTTATCGGGCTGTTTTCCTACAGCGGCAGACAAACGCGAAACAGGGCGCCTTCGCCAATCCGGCTTTCGACGGTAATGGTACCGCCATGGGCGGTGACAATCTGTTCGGAAATAAACAATCCCAGGCCCAGTCCGGCGACGGCATGCTTGGCCGACACCCGCTCGAACTGCTGGAAAATCCGTTGCTGGTTTTCTTCACTGATGCCGATCCCGAAATCACGGACCTCTACCCGGGCCTCAGCGTTGTCACTGTACACCTTCACGGTGATCGGGCTCTTGGCTCCGTATCGCAGGGCGTTGGTCAGCAGGTTGGAAATCACCTGCTCAATGCGGAACTCATCCCACTTGCCAATCACCGGTTGCTCGGCTTCAAGCGTCACGGAAGCCTCGGCGGCCTCGATCTGCTGGGAAAAATTCTGTAACAAACTACGAACCAACACCGACAGATCAAAGCAGGTCGGCCGGATCGACAGCTTGCCGGTGCGAATGCGCGACACATCGAGCATGTCTTCGATCAAGCGGATCAGGCTTTTGATCTGCCGTTCGTCGCGGTCGACCATGGCGTGCATTTTATCGAGGGTAAACGCGGCAGCGTTGTCCCGGGCCAGGTGCATCTTGCGCAACTGGGTTTCCAGGATCAGGCCATTGAGCGGTGTGCGCACTTCGTGGGCGACGATGGACATGAAGTCATCGCGCATGCGCACCGCCTGCTCCAATTCCCGTTGCGTGCTTTGCAACTGCGCCAGCAAAGCCTCTTGTTCGCGGCGACTCTGTTCCAGCGCTTCGACCTGCTGTTTCATGGCCTTGCTCTGGCGAAACAACTCGACAAACACATTGACCTTGCTCTTGACCGCATGGATGTCCAGCGGCTTGTGCAGGAAATCCACGGCACCGCTTTCATAACCCTTGAACGCGTAGTTCAGTTCACGGCCGGCGGCGCTGACGAACACGATCGGTATGTTTTTGGTCTTTTCCGTACCACGCATCAATTCGGCCAGTTCGAAGCCGTTCATGCCCGGCATCTGCACATCGAGAATGGCCATGGCGAATTCGTGTTGCAGCAGCAACGACAGGGCCTCGTCGGCCGACTGTGCTTTGAAAACGATACGATCTTCGCGCTTGATCAGCGCTTCAAGTGCCAACAGATTCTCCGGCAGATCGTCAACGATCAGCAGTTTGGCCTGGATATGACTTAGCATGCGATTCGTTCCAGCTCGACAAGCAGACGGCCGATGCCGCGGATAGAGAGAATATGGTCGGGCTGGTGAATATCCAGCGCGGCCTGGGGCATGGTCGCGACCTGGGCCTCGTCCGGGTCCTGCACGATTGTCAGGCCACCATGGCGCTTGACCTGCGTCATGCCGTGGGCGCCATCGCGGTTGGCACCAGTCAGCAACACCGCGGCCAGGGCCGGGCCGTAAGCGTCGGCGGCCGATTCGAACAGATAATCGATGGCGGGCCGCGAATAATGCACACGGTCCTCCAGGCTCAAGGAGAAACTGCGGTCCCGCTCCACCGACAAGTGATAACCGGGCGCTGCGAAATACAGTGTTCCGGCTTCGATCGGTGTCTTGTCACTGGCCTCCATGACCGGCAGGGCAACCCGCCGGGCGAAGACTTCCGCCAATTGACTGCGGCGCTCGTTCGGCAGATGCAGGACCACGATGATGGGCAGCGCGAAACCTTCCCGCAGCGGCCCGAGAATACTCAGCAGCGCCTCAACGCCACCGGCCGAGGCGCCGATCACGATCGCTTCTATAGAAGGCAAACCTGTTGCACCGTTCATGATTTTCGGTAGATCCGTTCTTGTTTGACCAGCGGCTCGAACTGATTGCCGAAGGCCGAAAAATCCGGGGTTTCCTTGCTGCCCAGCACCAGGAAGCCCCGGTGGCACAGGGACTCGTGAAACAGTCCGAATGCACGATCCTGGAGGCTTTTATTAAAATAAATCAATACGTTACGACATGAAATTAATTGAGTTTCTGAAAATACACTGTCCGTTGCCAGGCTGTGATCGGCAAAGGTCACGTTCTCACACAACGACTTGTCGAAAATCGCATAACCATAAGCCGCCGTGTAGTAGTCGGCGAACGAACGCTGGCCACCTGCCTGCTGGTAATTAGCAGTGTAGGCGCGGACATTCTCCATCGAGAAAATCCCTTGCTTGGCTTTTTCCAGCGAGCGCGGATTGATGTCGGTAGCGTAGATGATGGTGCGATCGAGCAGGCCTTCTTCGCGCAGCAGGATGGCCATCGAATAGACCTCTTCGCCGGTGCTGCAACCGGCGATCCAGACCTTGATCGATGGATAGGTCTTGAGCAGTGGCACGACCTCCCGGCGAATCGCCAGGAAGTGCGAAGGGTCGCGGAACATTTCGCTGACCGGAATCGTCAGCAACTGCAGCAACTGCATGAAGGCGGCGGGATCGTGCAGGACCTTTTCCTGCAAGGCCGAAATGGTATTGCACTCGAACTGGCTCAACGCGTGGGTCACCCGGCGCTTGATTGACGCGCCGGAGTAATCGCGAAAATCGTAGCTGTACTTGAGGTAGATCGCCTCGATCAGCAGCCGCAATTCGATCTCGCTATTTCGCTCCACTGAAAAATTGCCCTCCACTAGATACGTTCCATTTTCGGTAACCACACACGAATCAGCGAAAACAGCCGATCCAGGTCGATGGGCTTGGCCAGGTAGTCGTTGGCTCCCGCTTGCAGGCAACGCTCCTGATCGTCCTTCATGGCCTTGGCCGTCACCGCAATGATCGGCAGCTTGCGCCAGCGCGGGTCCTTGCGGATCTCGATAGTGGCTTCGAAACCATCCATCTCCGGCATCATCACGTCCATCAACACCAGGTCGATGTCTTCGACTTCATTCAATCGTGCAATCGCTTCACGTCCGTTTCGGCCGATGATCACCACGGCTCCCTTTTGCTCCAGCGCACTGGTGAGGGCGAAGATGTTGCGTACATCGTCGTCCACCAGCAGCACTTTGCGACCTTCGAAGACCTTGTCGCGACTGCGCGCGGTCTTGAGCATGGTCTGGCGTTCATGGGACAGCCGGGATTCGACTTTGTGCAGAAAGAGTGTCACCTCATCGAGCAAGCGCTCGGGCGAGCGTGCGCCCTTGATGATGATCGAACGTGAGTACTTGCGTAGTTCGGCCTCTTCGTCCCGAGTCAGGTTGCGCCCGGTGTAAACGATGACTGGCGGAAACGAGCAGATGTCCTCGGTGGACATCCGCTTGAGCAGGTCGCCGCCGAGCATGTCCGGCAACTTGAGGTCGATGATCATGCAGTCGAAGATTGTCGTGCGCAGCAGGTCCAGCGCCTCATGGGCGTAACCGACTGCGGTGATCTCGATGTCATCGTCGCCGATCAGCCGTGAAATACTGTCGCGCTGCAAATCATCGTCTTCCACCAGCAGCACGCGCTTGACCTTCTGGGTCAATTTCGCTTCCAGGCGCGCAAACACGTCCTTGAGTTCTTCACGGGTGGTCGGTTTGACCGCATAACCGACGGCGCCCATGTGCATCGCCGCTTCCACCCGGTCTTCGACCGAAATCACATGCACCGGAATGTGCCGGGTTTCGGCGTGTTCCTTCAGGCGTTGCAGCACGGTCAGGCCGGAATGGTCCGGCAGGCGCATATCGAGCAGGATCGCATCGGGAACAAATTCCCGGGCCAGGTCGTAGCCTTCGTCCGCGCCGTGGGCCACCAGGCACTGATAACCCAATTCATGGGCAAGGTCGTAGAGGATGTGCGCAAAGTTTGGCTCGTCTTCCACCACCAGGATGCAGCGGGTAGTGAACGGCGCCTTGCCGCGGTCATCGTTGAAACGCGGGATATCGACTTCGGCGATCAATGGCTTGAGCGGTGCCGGCGCCGGATTCGGAACGTGCGCCAGCGGCCTGGTTTGCATCGGTTCAACGGGCTCGTCCCCCGGTTCAACGTATTGTTGGGGCAAGATCAGGGTAAAGGTGCTGCCCTGCCCCGGCGTACTGAACACACTGATGGAACCGCCCAGCAATGCTGCCAGGTCGCGGGAAATCGACAGGCCCAGACCGGTGCCGCCGTAACGGCGGTTGGTGGTGCCGTCGGCCTGGCGGAAGGCTTCGAAGATACTTACCTGCTGATCCTCGGCGATGCCGATCCCGGAATCGCGAATGATGAACGCAACACCGTCGTGCGGTGCCGAGGCCACGCTCAAGCTGACGTGCCCCTTATCGGTGAATTTCACCGCGTTGGACAACAGGTTCTTGATCACCTGCTCCAGACGCTGGCGATCAGTGAACATCATGGCCGGCGCCCCATCCTGCAACTCGACGTGGAACTGCAGTTGTTTGTCCGCCGCCAGTGGTTCAAACATCCCGCGCAAACCATCCACCAGACGTGCCACGCTGGTGTTCTCCGGGCGGATTTCCAGCTTGCCGGCCTCGACCTTGGAAATATCGAGGATGTCGTTGATCAGGTTGAGCAAGTCGTTGCCTGCGGAGTAGATCGACTCGGCAAACTTGACCTGTTCGGCGCTGAGGTTTTCCTGGGGGTTTTCCGCCAGCAACTTGGCGAGGATCAGCGAACTGTTCAGCGGCGTGCGCAGTTCGTGGGACATGTTGGCGAGAAATTCCGACTTGTATTTGCTCGAGCGCTGCAACTCCTCGGCGCGCTCTTCGAGCTGGGCCTGGGCCTGATTCAGTTCGGTATTCTTCAGGTCCATGGCGTCGCGTTGTTCGGCCAGAACTTCGGCCTGTTCGGCCAATTGTTCGTTGGTCTGCTCCAGCTCGACCTGCTGGGTTTCCAGGTGCGCCTGGGACTCCTTGAGAATCCGCGACTGCTCTTCGAGTTCTTCGTTGGCGGTCTTGAGTTCTTCCTGCTGAACTTGCAACTCTTCATTGAGTTGCTGGGTTTCAGCCAGCACTTCCTGCAAGCGCTGGCGATAGCGCGCGGCTTCGATGGAGGTGCCGATGTTGCCGGCAATCAGCTCGAGCAATTCGATGTCACGCTCGTCCGGCAGGCGCAGGAAACCCAGCTCGATGACCCCGTTGACCCGATCATCATCGCTGGTCGGCACCACCAGCACGCTGCGCGGCAGGCCTTCACCGAGACCGGAACTGACCTTGAAGTAGTTGCTCGGCACATCGTCCAGGCGAATCAGCCGCGCCTGTTGCGCCGCCTGGCCGACAATCCCTTCATCGCCGTAAATCTGTTGATCCCGCTCCTCTTGCTCGCGGGACAGGCCGTACGACGCCACGCGCGTGAGTCCGCCGTGCTCCTCACGCACGTAGATGGCCGCTACTGCGGTGCCCAGGTACTGCGCGCAAAACTGCAGAATGTTGCGTCCCAGCAAATTAAGGGACAGTTGGCCCAGCACTTGTTCGGCCAGTTCGGTCTGACCATTGCGCAGCCAGGCCTGGCGCTCCAGGCGCTCGGCGCTGGCCTGCTGCCTGGCAAGGTTGACGCCGTACTGCTCTGAAAGGCTCATCAGATCGCGGCGACCGATATAAGCCAGCAACCCGCTGATGGCAGCGATGAACAACAGATAAAGGGCAATGCTCCAGATCGTGGTGCGGCGTACTTCCTCGTTACGGGCGGCGCGCAGCTGTTGCTCCATGTCGATCACATCTTCGAACTGCTTGCGGATCTCATCGGTCAGGCGTTTGCCCTTTCCGGCCCGCACCGCGCTGCGATAGTCACCGCTGGTGCGCTGCAAATCGATCATGGATTGCGCGTAGTCGGCCCACTCCACCTGCAAGGCTTGCAGGCGGTGCAGGCGGTCGGTCTGCACCGGATTGTCGGCGGTCAACTCCAGCAAGGTATTGAGCACGACCTCGATTCGCGGCTTGGCCGTTTCATAGGGTTCGAGAAACTTGTCGTCACCACTGAGCAGGAAACCGCGCATGCCGGTTTCCAGATCGACCGTCAGCTTGACCGCTTCATTGGCGTTATTGATCACCCGGTCCGTGTGCTCGACCCACTGGATCGTCGACAGCAGGTACGTGATCAGCGACACGAAAAAAACCGCACTGATGGCGCCGACGCCCAGCGGCAGGCTGATGTTGCGGCTCAGGAGTTTACGAAATCGTTGCTCATCAACCGAAGACACGGAGGTCATAGTCAAGCCTTGTTGAACGGGTGAAAAACAAGGAGTTTGCCCCAAAACCGACGCATCGATCCAACTTTCTCACGGGTTATGGCGCAAAGTCCTACATTCAGCTGCTACCGCACCAGAGGATGCGGTTATCCTTTCCACTATTCTTTTTATAGCGCGTTGGGAACTTGTCGGGATCCGCCACTTACTCATGCAATAGGGTCGGCGATTTCGATTGACCGGCAACCACCCAATTACCTCGAGACTTTCACTATGCCTGCCAACGCCTCCACCATTCTGGTTGTCGAAGACGACTCCATCGTGCGCATGCTGATTGTCGATGTGCTGGAGGAGCTGGAGTTCAAGGTGCTGGAGGCCGACGGCAGTGAGCAGGCTCTGGCATTGCTCAACGACCTGAATCGCCACATCGACCTGATGATGACCGACGTCGGGCTACCGATAATGGACGGGCGGGAACTGGCCAACGAGGCGCGTTCGCTGCGCCCCACGCTGCCGATCCTGTTTGCCAGCGGTTATGCCGAAAACATTGAGGTGCCTGCGGACATGCATGTGATCGGTAAACCGTTCTCCATTGATCAGTTGCGTGACAAGGTCAAAAGTATCCTCGACAAATCCTGATACCCGCCGTGGTTTAATCACTCCCCTTTTTCCCCTGCCCTTTGCCCGTTTCAAGGAATCCCCGTTCATGAGTCAGCCCCGCGCAACCAAAGTCCTGGTCATTGGTTACGTCTGGCCCGAGCCCCGCTCTTCCGCAGCAGGCGGGCATATGATGCAAATCCTCGAGAGCTTCCGGCAGCACAGCTGGGACATCACCTTCAGCAGTCCCGCACGCTCCGGCGAACACCGGGCAGACCTGGCAGCACTGGGCATTGACGAAGTACCGATCGAGCTGAACGACAGCAGTTTCGACACTTTTATCAGCGAGCTGGCCCCGGATGTGGTGTTGTTCGATCGCTTCATGATGGAAGAACAGTTCGGCTGGCGCGTTGAAAAATACTGCCCCGATGCGCTGCGGGTGCTTGAGACCTCGGACCTGCAAAGCCTGCGCGACGCCCGACACCAGCGGCTCAAGCAGCGTTTGAAGGCCAGCGATGATGCCAATGATTTCAGCGAACTGTTCGCACCGGCGTTGCGTGAAGAGTTTGAGTTCATGGCCGACACGGATCTGGCCAAACGGGAGATCGCGGCGATTTATCGTTGCGACTTGAACCTGATGATCTCCGAGGTGGAAATCGAATTGCTGGTCGAGCAATTCAAGTTGCCCCGGGATCTGTTGCACTGGTGTCCATTGATGGTTGATCTGCCGAGTACGGCGCCCGTGCCATTCGAAGCGCGTGCGCACTTTCTGCATATCGGCAACTTCCGCCACGCCCCCAACTGGGATGCGGTGCTCTGGCTGAAAACCGCAATCTGGCCGCTGATCCGTGCGCAACTGCCCGGTGCTCAATTGCACATCTATGGCGCCTACACACCGCCCAAGGCGACTGCCCTGCACAACCCGGCCCAGGGTTTCCATGTGATGAACTGGGCGGAGGATGCGCTGCAGGTCATGTCGGCGGCACGGGTGTGTCTGGCGCCGCTGCGTTTCGGTGCCGGGGTCAAGGGCAAGATTGTCGATGCGATGCTCACTGGCACGCCCAATGTCACGACGCCGGTGGGTGCAGAGGCGATGCATGGCGAGGAACCATGGCCGGGGGCGGTGACCCGCACGGCCCGGGCATTCGCCGACAGTGCCGTGCAACTCCACCAGGACAAGGGCCGATGGCTGGATGCGCAGGCGCAAGGACTGCAGCTGCTGGTCAATCGTTACCAGCAGCGTGTTCATGGTCCTGCCTTGATTGCCCGGATTGAGCATTGCCTGGAACATCTGCCGTCCATCAGACGGAATAACTTCACCGGCAGCATGCTGCGTCATCATCAGCACAAGAGTACGCAATACATGGCGCAATGGATCGAAGCGAAAAACCGTCTGTAGGAGCGAGCTCTGCTCGCGAAAAACGTCTGGACACCGCGATCATTCAGGCAGGGCGCGTTATCGTTGACGACCATCGCGAGCAGAGCTCGCTCCTACAGGGGGTGATCCGTCGATTGGCATGGCTGCCCCGAACGAGGCATGATCAGCGGGCGATAACAACAAAAGCGTCCCGATATGAACCGCACTGCCAAAGTGACCGACCCTTCCTATGAGCTGATGGACGACCACAACGGGTTGTCCATCATCTATCGCCAGCATGGCTTCCCCTGCCCCCTGGTGCGCTGGCATTTCCACAAGGAATACGAACTGCACCTGATCGTCGCCAGCTCCGGCAAGGTATTCATCGGCGACTACATCGGTAATTTCTACCCTGAAACCCTGTTCCTCACCGGCCCCAACCTGCCCCACAACTGGATCAGCCAGGTCGCCGAAGACGAGGTGGTGGCCAAGCGCGACATGTTGGTCAATTTCACCGACGAGTTGTTCGACAGCGGCTATCAGGTGTTCGCCGAGCTCAAGACCCTCGCGCCGTTGCTGGAGCGTGCGCAGTACGGCATCGAATTTCGCTGCAAGCAGACGATTCGCAAAGCCATGGAGCTGATGCAGCGCATTGCCGATACCACAGGAATGACCCGCCTCGGGCACTTTTTCATACTGCTGGAAGTGCTCGCGGCCTGCGACGATTACCAGTTGCTGTCCGGCGCGACCACGCCGCAACTGGCGGACGAGCACAACATCGACCGCACCAACCGGGCGGTGGATTACATCTTCGCTCACTACGCCCGGGACTTGACGCTGGAGGAAGTCGCCGAGCATCTGGGCATGAAGCCGACGTACTTCAGCCGGGTGTTCAAACAGGCCACCGGACGCTGCTTCATCGAGTTCGTCAATCGCCTGCGCATCAGCAAGTCCTGCGAGCTGCTGGCCGATGGCGACAAACCGGTGACCGATGTGTGCTTCGAATCAGGCTTCAACAACATTTCCAATTTCAACCGGCGCTTCCAGCAGCTCAAGGGCATGACCCCGTCGCACTATCGGCGGTTGGTGGTGCAGCGGCTGACCGAGCAGAACCTCACCTGAGCACACCCCTGTGGGAGCGAGCCTGCTCGCGAAAGCGATGTGTCAGGCGACAGGTTTTTTGACTGAAATACCGCATTCGCGAGCAGGCTCGCTCCCACAGGTTATGGCCTGTTTTCACAGCTCAAACCTGTACGTATCCGATACCGCCCCCTCGCTGAAAAGCCCTTCTCTACGTTAACCACCCCCAACCCCAGTGCAAAATAGTATCAATCCAAGTGCGAGGGATGATTTGTCTCGCCCTCAATTGAAGGCTGTAATCAGCGCACATTCTTCCTGCCGTCGGAAGACACAAAAACAATAACTGTCCTTCTGTATCCCGCCGGGTGCAGAAAAGGAGTGCACGATGCAACCTTCTGTAAAAGCTCTGCTAGCCCTCACCTGCATGACCCTCAGCAGCGTCAGCCTCGGCGCCCAGACCCTGACCATCGCCACCGTCAACAACAGCGATATGATCCGCATGCAGAAGCTCTCGAAAACCTTCGAGGCCGAGCATCCGCAGATCAAGCTCAATTGGGTGGTGCTCGAAGAAAACGTCTTGCGTCAGCGCCTGACCACCGACATCGCCACCCAGGGCGGGCAGTTCGACGTGCTGACCATCGGCATGTACGAAGCCGCACTCTGGGGCGCCAAGGGTTGGCTGGAACCGATGAAGGATCTGCCTGCCAGCTATGCCCTCGACGATGTGTTCCCCTCGGTGCGTGAAGGCTTGTCGGTGAAGGGTTCGCTGTATGCCCTGCCGTTCTATGCCGAAAGCTCGATCACCTATTACCGCACCGATCTGTTCAAGGACGCCGGCCTGACCATGCCCGAGCGCCCGACATGGACCCAGATCGGCGAATTCGCCAGCAAGCTCACCCACAAGGATAAAGAACAGTACGGCATCTGCCTGCGCGGCAAGGCCGGCTGGGGCGAGAACATGGCATTGATCACCACCGTCGCCAATGCTTACGGCGCACGCTGGTTCGACGAGCAGTGGAAACCGGAATTCAGCGGCCCCGAGTGGAAAAACGCGCTGAACTTCTACGTCGACACCATGAAACAATCCGGCCCTCCGGGTGCTTCGAGCAACGGTTTCAACGAAAACCTGGCGCTGTTCAACAGCGGCAAATGTGCGATATGGGTCGATGCCAGCGTCGCCGGCTCGTTCGTCACCGACAAGACCCAGAGCAAGGTCAGCGACCACGTCGGCTTCACCTTCGCGCCCGATGAAGCCACCGACAAAGGCTCGGCCTGGTTGTACTCCTGGGCACTGGCGATCCCGACCAGTTCCAAGGCCAAGGACGCGGCGAAAACCTTCAGCGCCTGGGCCACGTCCAAGGAGTACGGCGAACTGGTGGCCAAGACAGACGGCATCGCCAACGTACCGCCCGGTACCCGGGCCTCGACTTACAGCGAGGCCTACATGAATGCCGCGCCGTTCGCCAAAGTCACCCTGGAATCGCTCAAGGCGGCGGACCCGGGCAAGCCGAGCGCCAAACCCGTGCCGTACATCGGCATCCAGTTGGTGACCATCCCCGAATTCCAGGCTGTCGGCACCCAGGTCGGCAAACTGTTCTCGGCGGCATTGATCGGCCAGACCACGGTCGACCAGGCCCTGGCCGCCGCCCAGCAAACCACCGAACGCGAGATGAAGCGCGCGGGTTATCCCAAATAACAACAGTGCGGTGGTTGCGACTGTCCTGATTACCCGGACACCGCGTTGCCTCCATCGCGGGCAAGCCACGCTCCCACAGGTCCAATGACGTCATTGTGGGAGCGAGCCTGCTCGCGAAAGCGGTGGTCCAGTCGCAGAAGATGCATCGGCAGTCCCGGCCTCTTCGCGAGCAGGCTCGCTCCCACAGTGGTTCATTTGTCTGTTTCTTATCGGTGTTTACGCCATGAATACTTCAACTGCCAAAGCTCACATGGAACTCCCCCAACCGCTGCGTAAAAGCCGGTTGACCAACCCCGGCTGGTTTCTGGTCAGCCCTTCGGTGGCGTTGCTGCTGTTGTGGATGATTGTGCCGCTGGGCATGACCGTTTACTTCTCGATGATCCGCTACAACCTGCTCTACCCCGGCGAAAACGAATTCGTCGGGCTGGAGAACTTCACTTACTTCCTCACGGATTCGGGGTTCATGCCCGGTGCCACCAACACCTTGCTACTGGTGGGCAGCGTGCTGTTGATCAGCGTGGTGCTGGGGGTGTTGATCAGCGCGCTGCTGGAGGCCAGTGACTTTCTCGGTCGCGGCATTGTGCGGGTCTTGCTGATCTCGCCGTTCTTCATCATGCCCACCGTCGGCGCGCTGATCTGGAAAAACCTGATATTCCATCCGGTGTCGGGGATTCTCGCCTACGTCTGGAAGCTGTTCGGCGCGCAACCGGTGGACTGGCTGGCGCACTACCCGCTGCTGTCGATCATCATCATTGTCTCGTGGCAATGGCTGCCCTTCGCGATCCTGATCCTGATGACCGCCATGCAGTCCCTCGACCAGGAACAGAAGGAAGCCGCGCGCCTGGACGGTGCCGGACCGATCGCGATTTTCTGGCACCTGACCTTGCCACATCTGGCGCGGCCGATTGCGGTGGTGGTGATGATCGAAACCATCTTCCTGCTCTCGGTATTCGCCGAAATCTTCACCACCACCAACGGCGGCCCCGGCTACGCCTCGACCAACCTCGCCTACCTGATCTACAACCAGGCGCTGGTGCAGTTCGACGTCGGCATGGCATCTGCCGGCGGCTTGATTGCGGTGGTGATTGCCAACATCGCGGCCATCGTCCTGGTGCGGATGATCGGCAAAAACCTGACCGACAAAGCCTGAGGCCCGCGCCATGACCCTACAACAATCCCGCCGCCTGCAAAGCCTGCTGCTCGGCACCCTGGCCTGGGCCATCGCCATCCTGATCTTCTTCCCGATTTTCTGGATGGTACTGACCAGCTTCAAAACCGAAATCGACGCCTTCGCCACGCCACCGCAGTTCATCTTCACGCCAACGCTGGAGAACTACCTGCACATCAACGAGCGCAGCGACTACTTCAGCTTCGCTTGGAACTCGGTGGTGATCTCCTTCAGCGCCACGGCCCTGTGCCTGCTGATTGCGGTGCCGGCGGCCTACTCCATGGCGTTCTACGAAACCCAGCGCACCAAAGGCACACTGCTGTGGATGCTCTCCACCAAGATGCTGCCGCCGGTGGGCGTGTTGATGCCGATCTACCTGCTGGCCAAGAGTTTCGGCCTGCTCGACACACGCATCGCGCTGATCGTGATCTACACCCTGATCAACCTGCCGATCGTGGTCTGGATGATTTACACCTACTTCAAGGACATTCCCAAGGACATCCTCGAAGCCGCCCGCCTGGACGGCGCCACCCTGTGGCAGGAAATGCTCCGGGTACTGCTGCCGATCGCCAAGGGCGGCCTGGCGTCCACCGTGCTGCTGTCGCTGATCCTGTGCTGGAACGAAGCGTTCTGGTCGCTGAACCTGACCTCGTCGAAAGCCGCCCCACTGACCGCGTTGATCGCCTCGTATTCGAGCCCCGAAGGGTTGTTCTGGGCCAAGTTGTCGGCGGTCTCGACCCTGGCCTGTGCACCGATCCTGATCTTCGGCTGGATCAGCCAGAAACAACTGGTGCGTGGTCTGTCGTTTGGCGCCGTGAAATGAAGATCGATCCGATTCCTTGTGGGAGCGAGCCTGCTCACGAAAGCGGTGCGCCAGTCAATGTTGATGTCGACTGACACACCGCATTCGCGAGCAGGCTCGCTCCCACAGAAAAGCACGCCCGGCTCAACTGAATAAAAACAAGCGGAGGCCCATCACCATGGCCAACCTGAAAATCAAGAATCTGCAAAAAGGCTTCGAAGGCTTTTCCATCATCAAGGGCATCGACCTGGAAGTGAACGACAAGGAATTCGTGGTGTTCGTCGGCCCGTCGGGTTGCGGCAAATCCACCCTGTTGCGCCTGATCGCCGGCCTTGAGGAAGTCAGCGGCGGCACCATTGAACTCGACGGGCGTGACATCACCGAGGTCAGCCCGGCCAAACGCGACCTGGCGATGGTGTTCCAGACCTATGCCCTGTACCCGCACATGAGCGTGCGCAAAAACATGTCGTTCGCCCTCGATCTGGCTGGCGTGCCGAAAGCCGAAGTCGAGAAAAAAGTCGGCGAAGCGGCGCGCATCCTCGAGCTGGGGCCGATGCTGGAACGCAAGCCGAAACAGTTGTCCGGTGGCCAGCGCCAGCGCGTTGCGATTGGCCGGGCCATCGTGCGCAACCCGAAAATCTTCCTGTTCGATGAGCCGTTGTCCAACCTCGACGCCGCCCTGCGGGTGCAGATGCGCCTGGAGCTGCTGCGCCTGCACAAAGAACTGCAAGCCACCATGATCTACGTGACCCACGACCAGGTCGAAGCCATGACCATGGCCGACAAGGTCGTGGTGCTCAATGGCGGCAAGATCGAGCAGGTCGGCTCGCCCCTGGACCTGTATCACCAGCCGGCCAACCTGTTTGTCGCAGGCTTTCTCGGCACACCGAAGATGGGTTTCCTCAAGGGCCAGGTCACCCGGGTCGACAGCCAGGGCTGCGAAGTGCAACTGGAGGCCGGCACCCGCATCAGCCTGCCGCTGAGCGGCGCCAACCTGAGCGTCGGCGGCGCCGTCACCCTGGGTATCCGCCCGGAACATCTGGAGTTGGCCAAGCCGGGCGACTGCACCTTGCAAGTCACCGCCGATGTCAGCGAACGCCTGGGCAGCGACACCTTCTGTCACGTGCGGACCGCTTCCGGCGAAGCCCTGACCCTGCGCGTTCGCGGTGACCTGGCCAGCCGCTACGGCGAAACCCTGAGCCTGCACCTGGATGCCGGCCACTGTCATTTATTCGATGCCAACGGCGTGGCGCTGACCCGCCCGTTGCGCGCTGCCGCCTGACTTATCGAGTGCTTGTGATGAAACTGAACAAACAAAACCTCAACCGTCTCGCCCCCGAGGTAGTGCTGCCCGCCTACTCCCTGAGCGACACTCGCCAGGGCATCGCGCATATCGGCGTCGGCGGTTTCCACCGCGCCCATCAGGCGTATTACACCGACGCGTTGATGAACCTGGGCGAAGGCCTGGACTGGGCTATCTGCGGCGTCGGCCTGCGTGCCGAGGATCGTCGCGCCCGGGACGATCTCAAGGAGCAGGACTGCCTGTTCACCCTGTTCGAACTGGGTGATACCGACGACACCGAAGTCCGGGTGATCGGGGCGATCCGTGACATGCTGCTGGCCGAGGACAGTGCCCGGGCGCTGATCGATAAACTCGCCGATCCGCAGATCCGCATCGTTTCGCTGACCATCACCGAAGGCGGCTATTGCATCGATGACAGCTCTGGCGAATTCATGGCCCATCTGCCGCAGATCCAGCACGACCTGGCGCACCCGGATGCACCGAAAACCGTGTTCGGTTTCCTTTGCGCCGCGCTGGCCAAACGCCGGGCGCAAGGCACACCGGCATTTACCTTGATGTCCTGCGATAACCTGCCGCACAACGGCGCGGTAACCCGCAAGGCATTGCTGACCTTTGCCGCGCTGCGGGATGCCGGGTTGCGGGACTGGATCGAGGGCAACGTGAGCTTCCCCAATGCCATGGTCGACCGCATCACGCCAATGACCAGCACCGAACATCGCCTGCAACTGGCGGACAAGCACGGCGTGGACGATGCCTGGCCAGTGGTCTGCGAGCCGTTTGTGCAATGGGTGCTGGAAGACAAATTCGTCAACGGCCGCCCGGCCTGGGAAAAGGTCGGCGTGCAGTTCACCGACGACGTCACGCCTTACGAAGAGATGAAGATCAAGCTGCTCAACGGCAGTCATCTGGCGCTGACGTATCTGGGCTTTTTGAAGGGCTATCGTTTTGTTCACGAGACCATGAACGACCCATTGTTCGTGCGTTACATGCGCGCCTACATGGACCTAGACGTCACACCGCAACTGTCGCCGGTGCCTGGGATCGACCTGACCGAGTACAAGAACACCCTGGTGGCGCGCTTTTCCAATCAGGCCATTGCCGATCAACTGGAGCGCGTGTGTTCGGATGGTTCGTCGAAGTTTCCCAAGTTCACCGTTCCCACGATCAACCGCTTGATCGCCGATGGCCGGGAAACCAAGCGTGCGGCGCTGGTGGTGGCGGCCTGGGCGTTGTATTTGAAGGGCGTGGATGAGCATGGCGACACTTACTCGATTCCTGATCCGCGGGCGGCGTTCTGTCAGGCATTGGTGGCCGATGATGCATTGATCACCCAGCGGTTGCTGGGGGTCGAGGAGATTTTTGGTTCGGCGATACCGCGTTCGGCGGAGTTTGTCGCGGCGTTTGAGTGGTGTTGCAACAGTTTGCGGGAGGTTGGGGTGACGCGGACTCTGGAGCGGGTGCTGGCTTAAGTAAGGCAGTGGATGCACTGCCGTCTTCGCGAGCAGGCTCGCTCCCACAGGGGAATGCATTTCAA
>NZ_JBSVWS010000088.1:0-24567 GCF_054071155.1 Pseudomonas sp. SDO5532_S415
ACGGCTGAGTGTGGGAGCGAGCCTGCTCGCGAAGACGGGCTGACAGGCGCCGACTAAACCTCTGGTTTCGCAGCAGGTTGCCACAAAATCTCCGCCACCCCCTGCCTTCTGGCAATCAACCTCGCCGCCACAAACAACAAATCCGAAAGCCGATTGATATACGCCAACCCCACCCCGGCCAGCGGCTCCAGCGCATTCAGGTGCTGACACCGGCGCTCGGCGCTGCGTGCCAGGCTGCGGCAGACGTGAGCCTGGGCAATCAGCTGCGAGCCGCCCGGCAAAATGAAATTCTCCAGCGGCCCCAGTTCTTCATTCCACACATCGATCGCCGCTTCCAGGCGCTCGATTTCTGCGGCGTTCAATGCCTGATACTCCGGCATCGCCAGTTCGCCCCCAAGGTCAAACAACCGGTGCTGACAGGGCGCCAATACCTCGATCACTTCATTGAGCCCCGGATATTCGGCACTTTGCGCCGCCAATTCGGCCAGCAGCACCCCCACCTGACTGTTCAGCGTGTCGACCTCGCCAATGGCCTCGATCCGCGGGTGATCCTTGGGCACACGGCGACCATCGCCCAGTCCGGTTTCGCCTTTGTCGCCGGTGCGGGTGTAAATCTTCGACAAGCGAAAGCCCATGGGTTACCTCGATAGCTGATTGAGTTCTTGTGAGACGAGCGGGGTGCCCGCCAGGGGCAGGCGCAGGGTGAAGCAGGTGCCTTGGCCCAGGGTCGATTGCACCTCCATCTGTCCCTTATGGTTGTTGGTGATAATAAAATACGAAACCGACAGTCCCAGGCCTGTGCCCTGGCCAATCTCCTTGGTGGTGAAAAACGGTTCGAAGGTACGCTTGCGCACGTTTTCACTCATGCCGATGCCGTTGTCCTCTACCTGGATTTCCGCCCAGGGCGGATTGAGTCGGGTGCGCAGAATGATCCGCCCCGGCTCGCGGTCGTCTTCACGCTGATGAATGGCCTGGGCGGCGTTTTTCAGCAGGTTGAGCAGCACCTGTTCCAATTCGTTGGCCGTGCCGGGCACCGGACCCAGTGCCGGGTCGAACTGGCGAATGATGGCCTGGCCCTTGAAGTCGAAACCGATCGCCAGGTCAAAGTCGTTACCGGCGATTTCCACCGCTTGATCGATCAGTGCCGGCAGGTCGCACGGAGCCATTTGCCGGGTGCTGCGGCGACTGAAGCTGAGCATGTGGGTGACGATTTTCGCCGCGCGGGCACCGGCCTGTTGAATGCCATCGAGCAGCTGCGGCACTTCCCGCGCTTGCAGGTATTCGTTGACCGTCGACAGCTCAACGCCAACCTGTTCGGCTTGTTCGAGGTTCTTCGGCAATTCGGGAGACAGCCGGCGACGGATGTTCTGCACGTTATGCAGGATGGCGCCCAGCGGGTTGTTGATCTCGTGGGCCATGCCGGCAGCGAGACCGCCGACGGAGAGCATTTTCTCCGACTGCACCATCATTTCTTCCAGTGACAGGCGCTGGGTAATGTCGTCGATCCGGATCACCACGCCACGCCCGGCGCCGCCCATCAATGGATAAAAGGTCAGGGCGTAATGCCGAGCGTCATCGTCCTTGACCCAGGTGACGCGCTCGATCTTGGCCACCGTGTGTTGTTCGACGGTTTGCTTGAGCTGCGGAAGAAAGGGCTTGAGTGGCTCGAAAGCAAGGAAGATCGGCTGGTTCAGGGCTTCGTCCAGGCGGGTGCCGGAGAGGGCGCTGGCTTCCTGGTTCCACTGCGTCACGTAGAGCTGTTCGTCGAGGGCGATCAGCGCCGATGGCATGGAGTCGATGATGCTGTTGAGGTAGTTCTGGAATCCGGTGAGTTTCTTCTCGATCTTGCTGCGCACCTGGACTTCGAGTTCCAGTTTGCGATTGGTGTGCCGGGTTTCTTCGGCCAGGCCCTGAGCCTGGTCATAGGCTGCCTGTGAGTCGTCCCGCGCCCGTTTGAGTTGCTGTTCCCGCGCCTCGATGCGCGAAAGCATGGTGTTGAAGGCTTCGGCGAGGCTGCCGATTTCATCGTGGTTGCCGCGAGAGGCACGCAGGGCGTAGTTCTCTTCCCGGGTCACTTGCCGTGACAGCTCTTCGAGTTGATGGATAGGGCGGGTAATCAAGCGTTTGATCTGCCGTGCGATCACCAGCCATAGCAGGACACTGAAAATCAGGATGCCGAGGCTGGCGGTCAGGGTTCCGGTATAGAACGCCATTGGCAGTTCGCTGCTGGCCACCAAAAGCAAATGCCCGGGAGCGGTGCCCGGACGGGGCAGGGTGATCACCTGATTGCTGCGAAATTCGGTGGCTTGCCAGGATTCGATGTGCCGGTAACGCTCCGGCAGCTTTAGATGGTCACCGTGTTGCAGCTGCGCCAGGCGTTCGCCCTTGCCGTCATACAGGGCGGCGGCACGCAGCGGTGAATAGCTGTTGAGTTCATCGAGCAGGCGTTGTGCGCTTTGTGGCGATGCCAGCGCTTCGGAGATCAGGCTCGGATTGGACACCAGCCGGCCGATGGTTTGCAGGGCCTGGGGCGCCATGCTTTCCTGGGAAATGTAATACGCGGCGCTGATAAAGGTCAGGTTGGCGACCAGCAGGACAGTGGTCAACAGCACCAACAGGGCGGCCAGGAGTTTCTGGCCGACAGGAAGGTTTTCAAGGCGCTGGCGCAATGGCATCAGGTTTATCGCTGCAAAGGAACAAGTGGCCAGCGTAGCCGCTGCTCAGTCGCTGGGCAATCCAAGGCTGTGCAGGCGAGCGATCAACCTTGACTCGAGCTGATTGAGGTGCGGCAGGTTCAATTGGTGCCTGGAGGCGACTTTGCAGGCATGACCAAGCAGGTAGCTGATTTCGGTGCGGCGCCGGTTGCTGACATCCTGGTACATCGACGAGTAGTTGGCGGCGGTGGCATGGATGACCCGTTCGACTTCCAGTTGCAGGTTCTCGGCAGCGGCAGGCTGGCCGCAACGTTCAAGCAGTTCGGTCAGTTCGCCGCAAAGGGTGGCGACTTCACAGTGATGCTCTTGCAAACCGCCATTGCGGCAGTCGTGCAGCACCGTCAGCGGGTTGATCGCACAGTTGAGTGCCAGTTTGCGCCACAGCCGGGTCAGGATTTCGATGCTCCACTCATGGGGAATGCCGGCGGCGTCCAGGTCGTCCAGCCAGATCGGAGCAACGGGATGACCGGCGTCCCCCAGCCAGGTGAACCCGTGGCCGGCGAAGACCACGCGCCAGTCGCCATCGCGGAAGGCCCCTTCGGTGCTGGAGGCATAAATGCAGCGCGCCTGTGGAACCTGTGCTGCGACGGCATCCTGACTGCCCAAACCGTTCTGCAACAGAATCAGTTCGGCGTCGGGGGCCAGGCGTGGCGCCAATTGGGCGACGGCGTGTTCAGCGTCGTAGGCTTTGCAGGCAACCAGCAGACGCTGGATGGGGGCCTGATTGTCGGGCGTTTCGGCGGGCACCGGATAGCATTGGGTTTCACCGTGCTCGACCAGTGTCAGCCCGCCAGCCGCCTCATAGGCCTGCAAGCGCGTGGCATCGCGCACGATCAACCGCACCGGCACCCCGGCTCGGGCCAGGCGCGTGGCCCACAACGTGCCGAGACTGCCGGCGCCCAGGACATGCCAGGTGGTGGCCATCAGCTTTTTGCTCTGTTTAACGCGTGCATGGACGGCTCGCAGTGAATGATGGGAAAGACCCGTTATAATCAGCGCGGATTTTTACCGCAAGCCAGGCGTGCTCCATTGGTGCGCCTTTTATTGGAGAGATTACATGCCGTCGTTCGACGTGGTATCCGAACTGGACAAACACGAAGTCACCAACGCGGTCGAGAACGCCGTGAAGGAACTCGATCGTCGCTATGACCTGAAAGGCAAGGGCAGCTTCGAATTCAAGGAAAAGGACCTGACCGTCAACCTGACCGCTGAAGCGGATTTCCAGCTTGAAGCGATGATCGAGATCCTCAAGCTGTGCCTGGTCAAGCGCAAGATCGATGTGCAGTGCCTTGAGGTCAAGGACGCATTTGCTTCGGGCAAACTGATGAAACAGGAAGCCGTGCTCAAGGAAGGCATCGACAAGGAGCTGGCGAAGAAGATCGTCGCTCACGTCAAAGACGCCAAGCTCAAGGTCCAGGCCGCCATTCAGGGCGAGCAGGTGCGCATCACCGGCAAGAAGCGTGACGACCTGCAGGAAGCCATTGCGGTGCTGCGTGCCAAGGAATTCGGCATGCCGCTGCAGTTCAACAACTTCCGCGACTGACGCTCAGAGCGGGACCTGTGGGAGCGAGCCTGCTCGCGAAAGCGGTGTGTCATTCAACAGTGATGTCGACTGATATGCCCTCTTCGCGAGCAGGCTCGCTCCCACCTGGATTGTGTTCAATCCGGCAGGACCTTTCTGCCGCTTAATTTTTTCGCGTGCCGGATCGCCGCAAATCAGGAGAACGTAGATGGATTTGAATGCTGAAGTGGATAACCTGGTCAAGGTATCCCAAACCTGGATTCCGATGATCATGGAATACGGCAGCCGTGTGTTGCTGGCCATCATTACCCTTGCCATCGGTTGGTGGCTGATCAACAAGGTCACACAAAAGCTCGGCGGCCTGATCGCCCTGCGTAACGCCGACCTGGCGCTGCAAGGTTTCATCAGCAGCCTGGCGAACATCATTCTGAAGATTCTGCTGGTTGTCAGCGTGGCATCGATGATCGGCGTGGAAACCACCTCGTTCGTGGCGGCCATCGGTGCGGCGGGTCTGGCCATTGGCCTGGCCTTGCAGGGCAGCCTGGCGAACTTCGCCGGCGGCGTGTTGATTCTGCTGTTCCGTCCTTTCCGTATCGGTGACTGGATCGAAGCCCAGGGTGTTGCCGGTACGGTCGACAGTATCCAGATCTTTCACACCGTACTGCGCACTGGCGATAACAAAACCATCATCGTGCCAAACGGTAACCTGTCCAACGGCATCATCACCAACACCAACCGTCAGCCGACCCGCAAGGTGGTGTTTGATGTGGGTGTCGACTATGAGGCGGATCTGCAAAAGGCTCGTCATGTATTGCTGGAGCTGGCCAAGGACCCACGTGTTTTGGCTGATCCGGAACCGCAGGCAGTCATTTCGACGCTGGGTGACAGTTCGATCACTGTTTCACTGCGTGTCTGGGTTAAAACAGCGGATTACTGGGATGTGCTGTTCATGTTTAACGAACAGTCCCGTGATCGATTGAAAACTGCCGGTATCGACATTCCCTTTCCACAGCGGGTTGTTCGTGTGGTTCAGGAAGCATCGGTACAGTAAGCGTTCTTTCATTAGTTACTGCATGAGCCCGAGGGATTAATAGTCCCTTGGGCTTTTTTGTAACTATTGATCGGTTCATTGAAAAAAGTACTAATGTTATGCGCGGAAGTTGTTTGCTGCTGAGTTCAGCATGTGGCAGGCATAAAAAAACGCCCACCTGAAGAGGTGGGCGTTTTTTGATCTACAGTACTTCCGGTCTTACGCCCTGATTACAGGATGCTCAGCGGGTACTCGATGATCACACGGGTGTCGTAGTTGTCTTTCTGGTAGTCCGAGTATGCGCCGTTAGCACGGTAGTTGGCGAAACGCACACGGAACGACAGATCCTTGGCTGGACCTTCCTGAACAACGTACTTGGACTCGACGTTCCACTCGTTTTCCTTACCTTCGCCTTCACCTTCAACGGTGATGTTGTCACCCATCACGTAACGGGTCATGAAGCTCAGGCCTGGAACGCCGTATTCCTTCATGTTCAGGTCATAGCGAGCTTGCCAGGACTTCTCGTCACGACCCACGAAGTCGGAGATCTGGATGGAGTTGGCAACGAAGATGGTGCTGTTACCGTCAACGCCATAGTAGTAAGCGTTGTCACCGCTGGAACGCTGGTAAGCCACGGTGAACTTGTGCGCGCCCAGGCTGTAAGCTGCTGCCAGGGACCACAGGTTGTTGTCTACGCCTGCGTGGCCGTCGCCGAGAGCTTCAACCAGGTCGCCGCGATCATCGCCTTTGGTTTTGTAACCGTTGAGGTCGAAGTTCAGGGACTGACTGTCGTTGATCGGCAGGGTGTAGTTCAGGTTGACGTAGTACTTCTTGAAGTAGTCTTCAGCATCGGACGCAGCCAGGGCGCCGGTGAAGTTGTCGGTGAAGGCGTAGCTGGCACCGAAGATGTTGATGGCGTTGCTCAAGCCTTTGCCGTGGAGGCCATCTTCATCTGGCAAGCCGGCGATGCTGTCACGGCCCATGCCGGTTTGGGCACTCAGTGCGTTGAAGCGACCAGCGCTCAGTTCCAGGCCTTTGATTTCCTTGGAAGTGATCAGGGTACCGGTAGCAACTTCTGGCAGCATACGGCTGTCGTCGGTCGCGAATACTGGGCTGGCAACGAACTGCTGGCCCCATTTCACGGTAGTGTCGGAGAGACGCAGTTTGACTGCACCGCCAACCTTGCCCTGGGATTTCTGCGGATCGCCTTCGCTGTCGACAGCGAACAGGCCGTTACCGGCGCGGCCCGAACCGCCGTCCAGCTTGACGGCGCCCATGGCCATGGCGTCGAGACCAAAACCAACGGTACCTTGAGTGAAGCCCGACTCGTAGGTCAGCAGTTGGCTGATACCGGAGTCTTGACGATAGCCGGAAGTACCAGTTGAGTTCGAATCCCCGTTTTTGTAATCGCGGTTCATGTACTCAAAACGGGTTTTCAGTTTCAGGCTCTGGTCGCCGAAGAAACCCTTGGATTCTTCCTGGGAAGACGCCATTGCGAACTGCGAGGTGCCTGCTGCAACAGCCAGTGCGATCATGCTCCACTTCATCACGCGCATCGTGATTTGCTCCTTTGGTTTTTTAGAAGAGTACTGCCGCTCCACCTGTTTTATTATCTGGGCGGCTCTTTCTTTTTGTGTCGGCGCAAACTTATATCACGCCGACAATGTTGGCGATACTTGCGCATCTATCCTTTCAGCATCTTTACGACCCTGTCGCAAACAGCTTGCTAGATGTCGCAAATTTACAGCCTCGATGCAACCGGACTGACAACTTTAATGCTGTTTCTCTGGGCTGGTGCATCGGTAAAAAGAGTCCCTGGTGAAACGTGTGAATCTCCATCGGGCTACCCTGCCACTGTTTTTTTTAGTCTCAAGGCTTCCACTTCCAGCGGTGCCTTATAGACGATGTGGGTGTGAATGCAACAAGCGTGCACAAATCGGAAAACTGCCGATATTTTTTTCTGAAGCGCTGCCTGATGCCGTTAAAACCTCATAAAACCGGGGGGTTCATCCTGTTGGTGATTGGGCTTGACGCCATTCTTTGCATCGTGTTGACCATGCTGTTACCGCCCCGTGACAACCGAAAACGTTACCGGTTCACCCCGCCAGTGAGTAAAAGGCGGATGTTCGAACGACTCAGCGTAGACGCACTGTGCGGTTTTGGTGCAAAAAATCTCAATCGCTGTACTGAATTCATACAGTTCAGCGTTTTTCGACGTTTGAACGAATCGTTATCTGTCAGTCAGTTCAGCGTTTTTGCAGTCGGTGCTGGTTCCGTATTGGTGCGTTTTGGCGTCAGGTGTTACATCCCGGGGCAGTTTGAGTGGTGGCTTGGTGGTTCGTCGTGAAGACGGCTGCGTTCGCAGGTATGCTGCCGTCCAGTCGCTTGGTGCGCGTTCTCTCGGGATGGGCGCTAAGCTGAAAATGATGACCCGGCGGGAGTGCCCAAAAAGTGTTCGCTTTAGATCCACGACTTCAACAAGACACCCTACCGATCGGTGATTTCCCGTTGTGTCGGCTGCTGCTGTCCAATGACTCGAACTATCCCTGGTTCATCCTGGTACCTCGTCGCGACGATATCAGTGAGATATTTCAGTTGGATGTCGCCGATCAGCAGCAGCTATGGCAGGAAACCACGGCATTGGCAGAAACGCTCAAGGATTCATTCGACGCGGACAAGTTGAATGTCGCGGCCCTGGGTAATGTGGTCAGTCAGTTGCACATGCATGTGATCGTGCGCAAGCGGGAGGACGCCGCCTGGCCGGCTCCGGTCTGGGGCAAGCACCCTGCAAAGCCGTACAGTGTCGAACAGGTTGCCGCGATTCGCGAGCGGTTGCGTCTGGTGTTGACCGATGACTTCACGTTTCTGGAGGGTTGAATCATGAGCCTGGAAGAACGCGTTACCGATCTGGAAAGCCAGTTGGCGTTTCAGGATGACACCATCCAGGCATTGAATGATGTGCTGGCGGCGCAGCAGCGGGCCGTTGAACGCCTGCAGTTGCAAATGGCTGCGTTGCTCAAGCGCCAGGAAGAAATGGCTGGCCAGTTCGAGTCTTTCGAGGAAGAAGCGCCACCGCCGCATTATTGAAATGCAGGCATTAAAAAACCGCGAGCAGCTACAGGCTGTTCGCGGTTTTTTTATGGCTTCGGATCAGCGTCGCGGCAGGGCGGCGATCACATCTTCGGCTTGCAGGCCTTTGTCACGATTCATGACGGAGAACTCCACACGCTGGCCTTCGACCAGGACGCGGTGACCTTCGCCGCGAATGGCCCGGAAGTGCACGAAAATATCGTCGCCGGAGTCACGGGAAATAAAGCCGAAGCCTTTGGAGGTGTTGAACCACTTGACGGTGCCGGTATCGCGGTTGCTCATGTCATAGCTTGGCGCGGCAGCAGCCGGTGACGATTTGTAGAAGCTGATGGCCAGGTGCAGAACAACGGCAACCAGGGCTGCAACCAGGCTGAACAGAACGGCAGGTTGACCGGCAATGACGGGCATTGGCGCAAGCAGCGTCAGGGTTTGCACAACGACAGCCAGAACCAGCAGTGCGCTGACCAGGTTTTGCAGTTGATGGCGCGGGCCTTTGTTCCAGTTGGGGATGACTGGAGCGAGGGTGAGGTTGAGCAGGCCGAACAAGGCCAGGTACAGCGCATCGGGTTGTTGCAGGTAAGGTACGGCTTCGGTTCGCAGGCTAGGGATGAAGGACAGCAGCAAGGCTGCTGCGCCCATTAGCAGGTGGACGATTTTCAACATTTTGATTAACTCACGTTCAGACGGTTCACAAGGAAGAGCTGACGAGGCACGGTTCGCTTCAGAACAATAAGAGGCGTTGAGCACGTACCTGTTTATCAGCCTATGCGCAGCGCCCGGAAAATAAGGGCGCCAGCGACACACCGCCTATTTAACAGCAAAGCTTGTGGCTACTCAAATCAAGGAGTCCAGCGGTGCATCGGGGGCGATTTGTCGCAGGTCGAGATGGCATCCAGGGCTGCAGCGTGGCAGCAGGCTTGCTAGAGTGGTCCTGCACCTGTCGGATGAAATCCATCACCTTTAGGGGAAAAGCATGGCAATCGATATCGGTATCAGTGAAGAGGACCGCAAGTCCATTGTCGACGGACTTTCGCGCCTGCTGTCGGACACTTACGTCCTTTATTTGAAGACCCATAACTTCCATTGGAACGTCACCGGTCCCATGTTTCGGACCCTGCACTTGATGTTCGAGGAGCAATACAACGAATTGGCCCTGGCGGTCGATTCGATTGCCGAGCGAATTCGCGCGCTCGGATTCCCGGCTCCTGGTGCCTATTCTGTTTATGCGCGCCTGTCCTCTATAAAAGAGGAAGAGGGCGTACCGGCTGCCGAAGACATGATCAGGCAATTGGTAGAGGGGCAGGAGGCTGTGACGCGTACGGCTCGCGGAATTTTCCCTCTGCTCGAGAAAGTCAGTGACGAGCCGACGGCTGACCTGCTGACCCAGCGTATGCAAGTTCACGAAAAAACCGCATGGATGCTCCGTGCCCTGCTGGACCAGTAAAACCGGCGCGTGAATAACGCCTTATGGGGTGCTATTCGCGCGTTGCCTATGCTTGAGCGAAAATCACCTGCCTATTGAGTGAAATTTCGCCAGATAGAGCAGGAAAAGCTCGGGCGTAGGACGCTCTCCATGATCTGCCTTCAGTTGTTGGCTTCTCCTACGCGGATGGTCAAAAAGTCATCTGGATATAACTTTGCCCTCGCGGTTCTATAAGCGGACAGACTCTTATGGAAACCAGGGATGGCAAAGGAGTGTCAACGCAATGGTTGATGAAGACAGGCGCAAGGAAGGAAGGATCGGTCTGCTCAAGGACATAAGGATTGATCCGTTTGTCAGTGAATTCGATATGGGGCTTGCCCAGCCCTTGTCCCGCTCGGTGCGGTTGAATGGCTTCGCCACCTGCTTGCGGCTTGAGCAGGTTTACTGGGATATCCTGGCTGAAATGGCCAGGATCAATTGCTGCTCGGTCAGTGCATTGTTGTCTCACGTGGATCGCGAAGTGCATTTGCGTCATGGTGGGGTGAGGAATTTCACCGGGCTGGTGCGGGTTGTCTGTGTTGTGCATAGCTTGAAGGAAGGAGGCTGTGTGGCCGTTGCTCCGTCTGCGCGGTAAAAGGCTGCATGTCGATCCGTGCAGTCTTACGGCTGCACAGGCTGCATTTAATGGATATAATCCCGCTCTTTGCCGCAAAACCCAGCGTGCGCGGTAGCAATCTGATCGCCGAGACAACCCCCATGCCGATGTACGATTACCAATGTGCTTCCTGTGGTCATCAGTTGGAAGCCATTCAAAAGATCAGCGATGCACCGCTGGTCGACTGCCCTGCGTGCCAGGCACCAGAGCTCAAGAAGATGCTGTCCATGCCGGGTTTTCGCCTCAGCGGTACCGGCTGGTACGAGACCGATTTCAAGACCGGTTCCAAGAAGAATCTGGCCGGCGGCGACAAAGCTGACTAGGGCCATGCTCTGAACCGAGTGCTCTGAACGAACCAAACACGTGAGCGCTTGCCATGTCGGTCAACCGGCGTACGCAAGGTCTCCAACCGAATGTCGAATTACAGAAGTGAATCCACGACCATGATGCGCAGCCATTATTGCGGCCAACTGAACGAAAGCCTGGAAGGCCAGGAAATTACCCTTTGCGGATGGGTCCACCGTCGCCGTGACCACGGTGGGGTGATTTTCCTCGATATCCGTGATCGTGATGGTCTGGCCCAGGTGGTGTTCGACCCGGACCGCGCTGAAACCTTCGCCGTTGCCGATCGTGTGCGCAGCGAATACGTGGTCAAGGTCACCGGTAAGGTGCGCCTGCGTCCGGCCGGTGCCACCAACGCCAACATGGCGTCGGGCATGATCGAAGTGCTGGGCTACGAACTGGAAGTGCTGAACGAAGCGGAAACCCCGCCGTTCCCGCTCAACGATTACTCGGACGTCGGCGAAGAAACCCGTCTGCGCTATCGCTTCCTGGACTTGCGTCGCCCGGAAATGGCCGAGAAGCTGCGTCTGCGTTCGCGCATGACCACCAGCATCCGTCGCTATCTGGACGAGAACGGCTTCCTCGACGTCGAGACGCCGATCCTGACCCGTGCTACCCCGGAAGGTGCTCGCGACTACCTGGTACCAAGCCGTACCCACGCCGGTTCGTTCTTTGCCTTGCCGCAATCGCCACAGCTGTTCAAGCAGCTGCTGATGGTGGCCGGTTTCGATCGTTACTACCAGATCGCCAAGTGCTTCCGCGATGAAGACCTGCGTGCCGACCGCCAGCCGGAATTCACCCAGATCGACATCGAAACCAGCTTCCTCAATGAAGAAGACATCATTGGCCTGACCGAAGGCATGATCCGCAACCTGTTCAAGGAAGTGCTGGGTCTGGAATTCGGCGAGTTCCCGCACATGACCTTCGAAGAGGCCATGCGTCGTTACGGTTCGGACAAGCCGGACCTGCGTAACCCGCTGGAACTGGTTGACGTTGCCGACCAGCTCAAGGACGTTGAATTCAAAGTGTTCAGCGGTCCGGCCAACGACCCGAAAAGCCGCGTTGCCGCACTGCGCGTGCCGGGCGGGGCGAGCATGCCGCGCAGCAAGATCGACGACTACACCAAGTTCGTCGGCATCTACGGCGCCAAGGGCCTGGCGTACATCAAGGTCAACGAGCGCGCCAAAGGTGTCGAAGGCCTGCAGTCGCCAATCGTCAAGAACATTCCTGAAGCAGCCCTGAACGTGATCCTCGATCGTGTGGGTGCAGTCGATGGCGACATCGTGTTCTTCGGTGCCGACAAAGCCAAGATCGTCAGCGAAGCCCTGGGTGCGCTGCGGATCAAGGTCGGTCACGACTTCAATCTGCTGACCTGCGAATGGGCACCGATGTGGGTGGTCGACTTCCCGATGTTCGAAGAGAACGACGACGGCAGTTTCACCGCCTTGCACCACCCGTTCACCGCACCGAAGTGCACGCCGCAAGAGCTGGAAGCCAACCCGGCTACCGCGCTGTCCCGTGCCTACGACATGGTGTTGAACGGTACCGAGCTGGGTGGCGGTTCGATCCGTATCCACCGTAAAGAGATGCAGCAGACAGTATTCCGTCTGCTGGGTATCGACGAAGCGGAACAGGAAGAGAAATTCGGCTTCCTGCTCGATGCACTGAAATACGGTGCGCCACCGCACGGTGGTCTGGCCTTCGGCCTGGACCGTCTGGTGATGCTGATGACCGGCGCCCAGTCGATCCGTGAAGTGATCGCCTTCCCGAAAACCCAGAGCGCGGCGGACGTCATGACTCAGGCACCGGGGCAGGTGGATGCCAAGGCATTGCGCGAACTGCACATTCGTCTGCGTGAAACGCCTAAGGCCGAGTAAGGCTGACCTGAAGGGCGCATCTTCGGATGCGCCTTTCGTTTTTTGACAGGGTCGATTTTTTTGTTTGCCGGCCGGCGCTATCCAGCGTGGCGGGCGATGTTTCAAAGAGAATTCGGAGCGAGTTATGGCAGGTCATTCCAAGTGGGCGAACATCAAGCACCGCAAAGAACGTCAGGATGCCAAGAGAGGCAAGATCTTCACCAAGTGGATTCGTGAGCTGACTGTCGCTGCCCGTCAGGGTGGTGGCGATCCAGGCTCCAACCCGCGTCTGCGCCTGGCCCTGGACAAGGCGCTTGGTGCGAACATGAGCCGCGACATCATTGATCGCGCCATCGCCCGTGGCACCGGTGCTGCCGACACTGACGACGTGGTTGAGCTGACCTACGAAGGTTACGGTCCTGGCGGCGTGGCGGTGATGGTCGAGTGCATGACCGACAACCGCAACCGCACGGCAGCGGCAGTGCGCCATGCGTTCAGCAAGTGCGGCGGCAACCTCGGCACCGACGGTTCGGTTGCGTATCTGTTCGAGCGCAAGGGGCAGATTTCCTTCGCGCCCGGCGTCGATGAAGATGCGTTGATGGAAGCGGCCATGGAAGCCGATGCCGATGACGTGGTGACCAACGAAGACGGGTCCATCGATGTATTCACTTCGTTTGCCGGGTTCTATTCCGTGCGTAACGCGCTGGAAGCGGCGGGTTTCAAGGGTAATGACGCGGAAATCGTCATGCTGCCGACCACCAGCGCCGAGCTGGATCTGGAAGGCGCGGAAAAAGTCCTCAAGCTGATCGACATGCTCGAAGACCTGGATGACGTGCAGAACGTCTATTCCAACGCGGATATTCCGGAGTCGGTGGCTGCACAGCTCGGTTAAGGGCGACCAGAGTCCATTGTGGGAGCGGGCTTGCTCGCGAATGCGGATTTTCAGGCAGTATCGTTGCTGAATATGGAACCGCTTTCGCGAGCAGGCTCGCTCCCACATTTGTTATTCGATTTTCTTGCTTTTACTGAACCCGCAGGCGTTATGACTTTAATCCTTGGTATCGACCCCGGTTCGCGCATTACCGGTTATGGCGTGGTACGCGATACCGGACGTGGCTGCGAGTACGTGGCTTCTGGTTGCATCCGCACCGGAGCCGGCGAACTGCATGAACGCCTGCAGATTGTCTATCGCGGGGTGCGGGAGATCATTCAGACCTACCGTCCAGTGACCATGGGCATTGAAAAGGTGTTCATGGCGCGCAACGCTGATTCCGCCCTGAAGCTGGGGCAGGCCCGTGGTGCTGCCATCGTGGCGGGCGCAGAAGAAAGCCTGGAGATTGCGGAATACACCGCGACCCAGGTCAAGCAGGCAGTGGTCGGCACCGGTGCCGCCAACAAGGAACAGGTGCAAATGATGGTCATGCACATGCTGAAGCTGACCAGCAAACCGCAAATCGATGCGTCGGACGCCCTGGCCATTGCCATTTGCCATGCTCACACCCGTTCCAGTCTGTTGCCCCATGGCCTGGGTACGGCACGCAGTCGTGGCGGGCGTCTGAGTCTCTGATAGCATCAGCAGTCAATTTTAGGGAATGAGGTGTTTGCGCCTGGGTTGTCGGCGCGAATTCCTCATTCTGTCAGTCGCTGGCTTCGAGCTGGCCAACGCTCAAGGATCTGTAACGTGATTGGACGCTTGCGCGGCACACTGGCTGAGAAACAGCCGCCGCATCTGATTCTGGATGTAAACGGCCTGGGTTATGAGCTTGAAGTGCCCATGACCACGCTTTATCGCTTGCCGTCGGTCGGCGAGCCGCTGACGTTGCACACCCATTTGGTCGTACGCGAAGACGCGCAGTTACTCTATGGCTTCGTCGGCAAGCGCGAGCGAGACTTTTTTCGCGAGTTGATCCGTCTCAATGGCGTGGGTCCGAAACTGGCCCTGGCCCTGATGTCGAGCCTGGAAGTCGACGAACTGGTCCGTTGCGTGCAGTCCCAGGATACCTCGGCGCTGACCAAGGTGCCGGGTGTGGGCAAGAAAACCGCCGAGCGTCTGCTGGTGGAGCTCAAGGATCGCTTCAAGGCCTGGGAAACCGTGCCGAGCATGTTCGCCCTGGTGCCGAACCAGCCGGACGGACCCGCGCCGGTCAATACCGCCGAGAACGACGCGGTCAGCGCGCTGATTTCCCTGGGCTACAAGCCGCAGGAAGCCAGCAAGGCGATTTCCGCGATCAAGGAGAAAGGCTTGAGCAGTGAAGACATGATTCGTCGTGCCCTGAAGGGAATGATCTAAGTGATTGAAGCTGATCGTCTGATCGCCGCCACGGGTGGTCCCCGTGACCGCGAGGAAGTCCAGGACCGGGCGATTCGTCCCGTCAGCCTGGCCGAATACATTGGCCAGCCGACCGTTCGCGAGCAAATGGAGTTGTTCATCCAGGCTGCCCGAGGGCGCAACGAATCCCTGGACCACACCCTGATTTTTGGTCCTCCGGGATTGGGTAAAACCACCCTGGCCAACATCATTGCCCAGGAAATGGGGGTTTCGATCAAAAGCACCTCGGGGCCGGTCCTCGAGCGTCCGGGTGACCTGGCGGCGTTGCTGACCAACCTCGAGCCGCACGACGTGCTGTTTATCGACGAGATCCATCGCCTGTCGCCGATCGTTGAAGAGGTGCTGTACCCGGCGATGGAAGATTTCCAGCTCGACATCATGATCGGCGAAGGCCCGGCCGCGCGCTCGATCAAGCTCGATCTGCCGCCGTTCACCCTGGTCGGCGCGACAACGCGGGCGGGGATGTTGACCAACCCGTTGCGTGACCGTTTCGGGATCGTCCAACGCCTGGAGTTCTACAGCAACGCCGATCTGTCGACGATTGTCAGTCGTTCGGCGAACATTCTTGGCTTGCCGCTGGACCCGGAGGGCGCCTTCGAAATCGCCCGGCGTGCCCGCGGCACGCCGCGGATCGCCAACCGCTTGCTGCGCCGGGTGCGGGACTTCGCGGAAGTTCGTGCCAAGGGCCATATCACCAAACCTATTGCCGACCTGGCCCTGAACCTGCTGGACGTCGATGAGCGCGGCTTCGATCACCAGGATCGACGTCTGTTGCTGACCATGATCGAGAAGTTCGATGGCGGGCCGGTCGGGGTCGACAGTCTCGCGGCGGCCATCAGTGAAGAGCGCCACACCATTGAAGACGTGCTGGAACCCTACCTGATTCAGCAGGGCTACATCATGCGTACCCCGCGGGGCCGGGTGGTGACGCGGCATGCGTACCTGCACTTCGGCTTAAACATTCCGTCACGATTGGGCGAGATGCCCGTGGTAGACGAGTTTCTCGATGCCGTGGACGATTAATTAACTTTTGCGGGCTGAATTTTCGGGCATTGTGCTGTCCTAGGACCGTACTTTCGCCAGAAAGCCGCAGAACATTGAAAAACAGTTGCCTGGCCGGATTGGCAACCCGAGGAGTAAGCACTAGAGTATGCGCGCGCAAAACGGGCTTGAGCCTTTCGCACATCGTTGTCGCGTTTATTACGAGGACACCGATGCGGGCGGCATCGTGTATTACGTCAATTACCTCAAGTTTATGGAACGGGCTCGAACCGAGCGGCTACGAGAGCTGGGCTTTGCCCAATCGCAGCTGGCAGGGGAGGACCTGTTGTTCGTCGTGCATTCCAGCGAAGCGCGCTACCACGCGCCGGCGCGACTGGATGACGAGCTGCTGGTAAGCGCTGAAGTAATCGAATTGAACCGTGCCAGCTTGCGCTTCAAGCAGCAGGTCAGGCGGGCCACGGATAATGCACTGCTCTGTGAAGGGCAGTTTCTGGTGGCCTGTGTGCGCACTGAAAGTTTAAAACCCCGGGCCATTCCCGAAGCTCTACGAGCGGCCTTTGCCGACCTGAGCGGCGCGGGTACACACTCAAAGCAGGAGATAAAGCGTGGAAGCTAACGTCGTCGACCATTCCTCCATGTGGAGCCTGGTCAGCAATGCCAGTATCGTGGTGCAACTGGTAATGCTGACCCTGGTAGCCGCATCGGTGACCTCATGGATCATGATCTTTCAGCGCAGCAACCTGCTGCGCGCCGGTCGACGCGCCCTGGAGAGCTTCGAAGAGCGCTTCTGGTCGGGTATCGACCTGTCCAAACTCTACCGTCAGGCGGGCAGCAACCCGGACCCGGATTCGGGTGTCGAGCAGATCTTCCGTGCCGGTTTCAAGGAATTCTCCCGTCTGCGCCAGCAGCCAGGCGTTGACCCGGAGGCGGTCATGGAAGGTGTGGCTCGTGCCATGCGCGTTGCCATTTCCCGTGAAGAAGAAAAGCTCGAGCAGAGCCTGCCGTTCCTGGCCACCGTCGGTTCTGTCAGCCCGTACATCGGTCTGTTCGGTACCGTCTGGGGCATCATGAACTCCTTCCGTGGCCTGGCGACTGCCCAGCAAGCGACCCTGGCCACCGTTGCGCCAGGTATCGCCGAAGCCCTGATCGCCACCGCGATCGGTCTGTTCGCCGCCATCCCGGCCGTTATCGCTTACAACCGCTTCGCCGCTCGCAGCGAAACCCTGCTGGGCCGTTACTACACCTTCGCCGATGAATTCCAGGCGATCCTGCACCGCAAAGTGCACACCAGCGAAGAATAAGCAGGTAATTTCCAATGGCTTTAACCGCTCGAGCTCGCAAAAAGCGCAAGCCGGTCGCCGAGATGAACGTGGTGCCTTACATCGACGTGATGTTGGTGCTGCTGGTCATCTTCATGGTGACCGCGCCGATGCTCAATCAGGGCGTGAAAGTTGATCTGCCGAAGGTTTCCAGCGAAGCCTTGCCGCAGGACAACAACACCCAGGTCCTGACCATTTCGATCAAATCTGACAAGACCTATTACTGGAACCTTGGCAGCGAAGTCGATACCGAAAAGCAACAAGATCGCGCCATGACCCTGCCGCAGATGACTGACGCGGTGACCAAGATCATTCGCGTCGGCAACGAAGGCGGCAAGCGTACCCAGGTCTTCATTCGCGGCGACAAGAGCGTCGACTATGGTTCCGTGATGGGCGCCATGGGCGGGTTGCAGAAAGCCGGGGTCGGTAATGTTGGCTTGATTACCGAGGCGCCCTGATGCAGCAACAGCGAGAGCCGTCCGCCTCGGAAAGCTACTTCTGGCCTAGTGTCTGGGCGATTGGCTTGCACGTGCTGGTGTTCGGCATGCTGTTCGTCAGTTTTGCCTTCACACCGGAGCTGCCGCCGGCCAAGCCGATTGTTCAGGCAACCCTGTACCAGCTGAAATCGAAAAGTCAGGCAACCACCCAGACCAATCAGAAGATTGCGGGTGAGGCGAAGAAATCCGCCGCGCGCCAGACCGAAGAAGAGCAGATGGAACAGAAGAAGGTCGAGCAGGAAGCAGTGAAGGCTGCGGAACAAAAGAAAGAAGAAGCGGCTCAAAAGGCCGAGGAAGCCAAGAAGGCCGACGAGTCCAAGAAAGCGGAAGAGGCGAAAAAGGCTGATGAAGCCAAGAAAGCCGACGACGCGAAAAAGGCCGCCGAAGCCAAGAAGGCAGAAGAGAAACAATTGGCTGATATAGCCAAGAAGAAAGCGGAAGAAGAAGCCAAGAAGGCTGCTGAAGAAGAGGCCAAGAAAGCGGCCGCTGAAGAAGCGAAGAAAAAGATCGTCGAAGACGCGAAGAAGAAAGCCGCGGAAGACGCCAAGAAGAAAGCTGAAGCTGAAGAGGCGAAGAAGAAAGTCGCCGAAGAAGCGAAGAAGAAAGCTGCTGCCGATGCTGCGAAGAAGAAAGCGCAGGATGCGGCACGTAAATCCGCCGAAGACAAAAAGGCTCAGGCCCTGGCAGATTTGCTTTCCGATACGCCGCAGCGTCAGCAGGCCTTGGCCGATGAGCAGGGTGACGAAGTCGCCGGCAGTTTCGATGACCTGATTCGAGCTCGTGCAGCGGAAGGCTGGGCCCGTCCACCTTCGGCCCGCAAAGGCATGACGGTCGTGTTGCAAATCGGCATGTTGCCGGACGGTACGGTGACTTCGGTCAGCGTGTCCAGGTCCAGTGGTGACGGTCCGTTTGACGCATCGGCTGTAGCGGCGGTGAAGAATATTGGACGTTTGACAGAAATGCAGGGAATGAAGCCGAGCGATTTTGCTCCGTATCGTTCATTCAAGATGACATTCACACCTGAGGATCTAGCCTTGTGAGAAACCTTCTTCGAGGAATGCTGGTCGCTATCTGCTGCATGGCAGGGATGGCGATGGCAGATGAGAAAAACATTCTGGTAACAAGCGGCAGCGATCGGGCCACTCCGATCGCGGTCGTGCCGTTCGGCTTCCAGGGCGGCAGCGTGCTGCCGGACGACATGGCCGAAATCATCGGTAACGACCTGCGCAACTCGGGTTACTACTCGCCGATTCCAAAACAGAACATGATCAGCCAGCCAAGCCAGGCCAGCGAAATCATCTTCCGTGACTTCAAGGCGCTGGGTGCCCAGTACGTCATGGTCGGCAGCATTGTTCCGGCGGGCGGTCGCCTGCAGGTTCAATACGCATTGTTCAACGTCGCTACCGAGCAGCAAGTGCTGACCGGCAGCGTGTCGGGCGGCGTCGATCAACTGCGCGACATGTCGCACTACATCTCCGACCAGTCGTTCGAAAAACTCACCGGTATCAAAGGTGCGTTCTCGACTCGCCTGCTGTACGTGACGGCCGAGCGCTTCTCCGAGAAGAACACTCGCTACACGCTGCAACGTTCGGACTATGACGGTGCCCGCGCCGTGACCCTGCTGCAATCGCGCGAGCCGATCCTGTCGCCGCGTTTCGCACCGGATGGCAAGCGCATCGCCTACGTCTCGTTCGAGCAGAAGCGTCCGCGCATTTTCATGCAGAACATCGACACCGGTCGCCGTGAACAGATCACCAACTTCGAAGGCCTGAACGGTGCGCCAGCCTGGTCGCCGGATGGCAATCGCCTGGCATTCGTCTTGTCCAAAGATGGCAACCCGGACATCTATGTGATGAACCTGGGTTCGCGTCAGATCAGTCGCGTCACCAACGGCCAGGGCATCAACACCGAACCGTTCTGGGGCAAGGATGGTTCGACCATCTACTTCACCTCCGACCGTGGCGGCAAACCGCAGATCTACAAAACCAGCGTGGGTGGTGGCGGTGCCGAGCGTGTGACTTTCGTCGGTAACTACAACGCCAACCCTAAGCTGTCGGCTGACGAAAAGACCCTGGTGATGATCCACCGCCAGGACGGTTTCACCAATTTCAAGGTGGCGGCTCAGGATTTGCAGCGCGGTAGTGTAAAGATCCTCACTGATAGCACTCTGGACGAGTCGCCTACTGTTGCGCCCAACGGCACCATGGTAATCTACGCCACCCGCCAGCAGGGCCGGGGAGTCTTGATGCTCGTGTCCATCAATGGACGCGTAAGGCTCCCGCTTCCTACCGCACAAGGCGAAGTCAGAGAACCTTCCTGGTCCCCTTACCTGAACTGACGCGGCGCTTTACGTTTTACTTAACACACTGGGGTTCATTAGGAGTTTCACGATGGAAATGCTGAAGTTTGGTAAATTTGCTGCGCTGGCTCTGGCCATGGCTGTAGCTGTAGGTTGCTCGTCCAAAGGCGGCGACAATGCCGGTGAAGGCGCGGTAGATCCAAACGCTGGTTACGGCGCAAACACTGGTGCAGTTGACGGCTCCCTGAGCGAAGAAGCTGCTCTGCGCGCAATCACCACTTTCTACTTCGAATACGACAGCTCGGACCTGAAGCCAGAAGCCATGCGCGCTCTGGACGTTCACGCCAAAGACCTGAAAGCAAACGGCGCTCGCGTTGTTCTGGAAGGCAACACCGACGAACGTGGTACTCGTGAGTACAACATGGCACTGGGCGAGCGTCGTGCGAAAGCCGTTCAACGCTACCTGGTACTGCAAGGTGTTTCCCCAGCTCAGCTGGAACTGGTTTCCTACGGCGAAGAGCGTCCAGTTGCTACCGGCAACGACGAGCAGTCCTGGGCTCAAAACCGTCGCGTCGAACTGCGTAAGTAATTCGTCATGCGAACGTGCCGTCGTGCTGTAACTGTTCTGGCTCTCAGTCTCGCACCGTTTGCGGTGTGGGCTGAGGTTCCTGTGGTCGATAATGACTCCGGCTATAACAATAGCGGGAGCAGTTATCCGCCTGCGGGTTACGGTACGAACGGCGCCTATGCCGGGGGAGGGGTTTCGGCCCCTGTCTCGGCACAGGGCCAGCTGTTCAACCAACTGCAACAAATGCAGGATCAGATCTCGCGCCAACAGGGTGTGATTGAAGAACTGCAAAATGATGTAGCGCGCATGAAGCAAGAGAGCCTGGAGCGATATCAGGATCTTGATCGGCGCATAGGATCCGGCGTTGCACCAGCCGCGACTCCCGATAATTCTTCCACCGGTGGCGATTTGAATGCCCCCGGTGCAGCAGCAGGCGCAGCCGCCGGTGCAGGAGCAGCAGCCGCTCAAGCACCCGCCGCGGGCAGCGAGCCGGCAGACCCGGCGAAGGAAAAGCTCTACTACGACGCAGCCTTCGACCTGATCAAGGCCAAGGATTTCGACAAGGCCAGCCAGGCTTTCGCCGCATTCCTGCGCAAATACCCGAATAGCCAATACGCGGGCAATGCCCAGTACTGGTTGGGTGAGGTGAACCTGGCCAAAGGTGATCTGCAAGGTGCAGGTCAGGCGTTTGCCAAGGTTTCACAGCTTTACCCGAAGCACGCCAAAGTGCCTGATTCGCTGTATAAGCTCGCTGATGTAGAGCGCCGCCTCGGTCATACCGACCGGGTCAAAGGCATTCTGCAGCAGGTGGTTTCCCAATATCCGGGTACTTCCGCCGCTCAGTTGGCACAGCGTGATCTGCAAAAAATGTAAGGGCTGCTTGACCTGTTTCGAAGAAACCCGCGCTTGTCGCGGGTTTTTTGTTAGAATTCTTCCCCTTTTTTCTGAAACACGCTTTTTGGGATCTGCGCATTGCCGGGGTTCCTTGAAGTGCCTGACGGAGGCGGACAGCCTGTTTAGCTGTTACGCCCGTGGCGACTATGCAAGACACATTGAGAATCACCGAAGTTTTCTACTCGTTGCAGGGTGAAACTCGGACTGCCGGCCTGCCCACGGTTTTTGTGCGCCTGACCGGTTGCCCGTTGCGTTGCCAATACTGCGACAGCGCCTACGCCTTCACCGGCGGAACCATTCGCACGCTCGACGACATCCTTGAGCAAGTGGCAGGGTTCCGTCCGCGTTACGTCTGTGTCACGGGCGGCGAGCCCCTGGCGCAACCCAACGCCATTCCATTGCTCAAGCGGTTGTGTGACGCCGGTTACGAAGTGTCACTGGAAACCAGTGGTTCTATCGATATCTCGGCCGTGGATCCTCGGGTCAGTCGTGTCGTCGACCTGAAGACTCCGGGTTCGAAGGAAGCCCATCGCAATCGTTACGAAAACATTGAACTGCTCACGCCCAACGATCAGGTGAAATTTGTCATCTGCTCGCGGGAAGACTATGACTGGTCCGTTTCCAAGCTGATCCAGTACGGTCTGGACCAGCGCGCCGGGGAAGTCCTGTTCTCGCCAAGTCATCACGACCTCAATGCTCGGGATCTCGCTGACTGGGTGGTGGCGGACAATCTGCCAGTGCGCCTGCAATTGCAGCTGCATAAATATCTTTGGAATGACGAGCCGGGGCGCTGATATGACTGAACAATTGAACACTGTGGAAAAACGTGCGGTCATCCTCCTGTCCGGTGGCCTGGATTCGGCAACCGTCGTGGCCATGGCTCGCGCTGAAGGCTACAGCTGCTACACCATGAGTTTCGACTATGGTCAGCGTTCCCACGCAGAGCTGTATGCCGCCGAGCGTGTCGCCCGTGACTTGGGTGTGGTCGAGCACAAGGTGATCGGTCTGAACCTGAACGGCATCGGCGGCTCGGCGCTGACCGACAGCAGTATCGACGTGCCGGAAGTAGCGGGGGAAGGCATCCCGGTGACTTACGTGCCGGCACGCAACACGGTGTTCCTGTCACTGGCGTTGGGTTGGGCCGAAGTGCTGGGTGCGCGTGACATTTTTATCGGTGTGAACGCTGTCGACTACTCCGGTTATCCTGACTGCCGCCCAGAGTTCGTCGAGGCCTTCGAGCGCATGGCCAATCTGGCCACCAAGGCCGGTGTTGAAGGGCAGGGCTTCCGTATTCAGGCACCCCTGCAAAACCTGAGCAAGGCACAGATTGTCCAGGCAGGTGTGAAGCTTGGGGTGGACTACGGCCTGACCGTTTCCTGCTATCAGGCCGATGACGATGGCCGCGCCTGCGGCAAATGCGACAGTTGCCGCCTGCGTGCGGAAGGCTTTGCGGCGGCCGGAATCAGCGATCCAACACCTTATTTTTGATTTATTTCAAAATAGGTGTTGAATAGTCCTTAAAAATCAGTATTATACGCGCCACCACACAGCGGGTCGTTAGCTCAGTTGGTAGAGCAGTTGGCTTTTAACCAATTGGTCGTAGGTTCGAATCCCACACGACCCACCATTTTCAAGCTGTTTTAAAAGTCTGGAAGGCCCACGAAAGTGAGGATTTCCGGATTTTTTTTTGCCCGCGATTTAAGTCCGCCCGATTCCCGGACCGTACTGCATGACACAGATCAGAATCATCTTTTGCATCCACGGGATATTCTGTAGCCTTGCGCAGCTTCAACGCTGTCCGTGCCTGATCAATACTCACTTTCCCGGCGGTACCCTGTTGGGTCCGGAGCCGGGTGTATACTCGACTTTCGCGCGAATGCGCCTGCAGGTCTTGCGAACATGACGCAGATTTCCGAACGCCTTCTGGTTCAAGCCCACCTCGACGCCAAGCAGCCCAAGCCGCTGACAGCCGATGAGGAAGCTTATTACCGTTCTGCCATCGCTGCCGAGCTCAAGGCTCAGGACGCAGTGCTGGTGGCCCACTTCTATTGCGATCCGATCATTCAGGCCCTGGCCGAAGAAACCGGTGGCTGCGTTTCCGACTCGCTGGAAATGGCCCGCTTCGGCAATGCCCATCCGGCCAAGACCGTGGTGGTCGCCGGGGTCAAATTCATGGGCGAAACGGCCAAGATCCTCAACCCCGAAAAGCGCATCCTGATGCCGACGCTGGAAGCCACGTGCTCGCTGGACCTGGGTTGCCCGGTCGACGAGTTTTCCGCGTTCTGCGACCAGCATCCCGAGCGTACGGTGGTGGTCTATGCCAACACGTCGGCAGCGGTAAAAGCGCGGGCGGACTGGGTGGTGACGTCGAGCTGCGCGCTGGAGATCGTTGAAAGCCTGATGGACAACGGCGAAACCATTATCTGGGGGCCAGACAAGCATCTGGGCACTTACATCCAGCGCCAGACCGGTGCCGACATGCTGCTGTGGGACGGAGCTTGCATCGTTCACGAAGAGTTCAAGTCCAAGCAGCTCGAGGACATGAAGGCGCTGTATCCCGATGCGGCGATCCTGGTGCATCCGGAGTCGCCCACCTCGGTGATCGAGCTGGCAGACGCTGTGGGTTCCACCAGTCAGTTGATCGCGGCGGCACAGACGCTGCCGAACAAAACCCTGATTGTCGCCACTGATCGCGGCATCTTCTACAAGATGCAGCAGTTGTGCCCGGACAAGGTGTTTATCGAAGCGCCAACCGCCGGCAACGGGGCCGCATGCCGCAGTTGCGCACACTGCCCGTGGATGGCGATGAATACCCTTGAGCGCACGCTGAAGAGCTTGAAAGAGGGGACCAACGAGATCTTTGTCGATCCTGCGCTGATTCCCCAGGCCATTCGGCCGCTCAAGCGCATGTTGGATTTCACCCAGGCTGCGCGGATGAAGTTGGCAGGCAACGCTTAATAGCGCTCAAACCGCAAAAAACTGTGGGAGCGAGCCTGCTCGCGAAGAGGGCGTATCAGCTGACATTAA
>NZ_JBSVWS010000089.1:0-24389 GCF_054071155.1 Pseudomonas sp. SDO5532_S415
ATGATCTCTGTGGGAGCGGGCTTGCCCGCGATGACGTCAGCAGGAACAACTAGTTTCTCTGTGTAATAAACGTAAGCAACACATCAGTCACAAACCCCGGATTCTCCAGATTGGAAATATGCCCCGCCTCCGGCACCAGCACACACGGACAACCGATCAGCTCGGCCATTTCACGGGCCTCCGAAGGCGGCCGTGGCTTGTCCTGATCGCCACAGATCACCAGTGTGGTCGCTGCATCCAGCTCACCCATACGTGGCAACAGGTCATCGCGGCCAAAGGTGATCCGGCCCATCGGTACGATGCTTTCGCGCAGACGCTCAGGTGGCAAAGCCGCCAGCCCGGCGCGGAAATCCTGGTACAACGCCGACTGCGGATCGATGCCCGGACGGAAGAAAATCGGCACCACGATATCCAGCAACTGCGGCGCGATCACCCCGGTGTCTTCGATCATCTTGAACAGCGAGAAGTAGTACTGACGGGTCGGCTCCGGCTCGACGCCGACATAGGTGTCCATCAGCACCAGCCCATTGAGCCGCTGCGGTGCCGACAATGCCAGGCGCACGCCCCACATGCCGCCGACCGACAGGCCGACCAGGGTCACGCGATCGATGTCCAGATGATCGAGCAGCGCCAATGCCTGGCGGGCGATATCGTCCAGTGACGCCGTACCGGCAGGCAACGGTCCCGATTCACCATGGCCCCACAGGTCCAGGGCGATCACCCGATACTGTTTCGACAACGCGTCGATCTGAGGCGCCCACATGGCCTGGTCCCACAGGTAACTGCCGGCCAGCAGGACTGCCGGGCCGGTGCCTTGATCGATGTAGTGAAGGGATTGTCCGTCAATGGTTACGAAAGGCATCGGAGTGGCTCCGTGGGAAAAAGGAGCGGGAAGATTGAGCGGCTGACGACTCGCAGTCAATCACACGATTGTATGCGCCTGTACCAATGCATTCGCGAGCAGGCTCGCTCCCACATTTGACCTGTATTCGCAGTCAAAATGTGGGAGCGAGCAAGCTCCGGGCGGCGTTCCGACGAAGGGGCCTGTACAGGCGCTAGAGCATCAAAGCCCTTCCAGCTCCGCCATCAGATCATTCAACCGATCCACCTTCTCCTCGGTGATGTCGCCGGCTGCCAATCCGTCGATGTACCCCGCCAGCTCCTCCACCGTGCTGCACTCGAACATCGCCCGCAGCGGCACGTCCCGTTGCAGGGTTTTCTGCACGCGCGAGGCGATCTGCGTGGCCAGCAGCGAATGCCCGCCCAGTTCGAAGAAGTTGTCGCGGATGCCGACTTTTTCCACCTTCAGCACTTCGGCCCAGATCGCGGCCAGAGTCTGCTCCAGGTCGTTGCGCGGTGCGGCATAGTCCTGGCTCTGCAACTGGCCGATGTCCAGCGCCGGCAGGGCCTTGCGGTCAAGTTTGCCGTTGGCGTTGAGCGGCATCCTGTCGAGCCACAGCCAGTGCAATGGCACCATGTATTCCGGCAGTTCGGCGCGCAGGCGTTGCTTGATGCGTTCCAGGCGCTCGGCCGGATTCAGCGCTGAATCCGCCGCGACCAGATAACCCACCAGGTGCTTACCGTTCACCCCTTCCTGCACACCCACCGCCGCATCGCGGACTTCCGGCTGTTCATGCAGGCGCGCTTCGATTTCACCGAGTTCGATGCGATAGCCGCGAATCTTCACCTGATGGTCGATACGCCCTACATATTCCAGAACACCGTCACTGCGACGGCGGGCCAGGTCGCCCGTGCGGTACAGGCGATCCCCCGGCGCACCGAACGGGTTCGGCACAAACACCTGGGCGGTGCGCAGCGGGTCACTGACATAACCGCGCCCGACCCCGGTACCGGCAACACACAACTCACCCACCGCACCCAGCGGCACCAGTTCCAGCGCGCCATCGAGCAGGTACAAACGGTTGTTATCGGTCGGCGTACCAATCGGCAAATAGCTGCCGCGGGTCGAGGCCATGTCGACACGGAAGAACGCCACATCATCCGAGCATTCCGCCGGCCCGTAGGCGTTCACCAGCCCGATATCGGGATAACGCAACAGCCATTGGTGCGCCAGTTCCGGCGGCATTGCCTCGCCGGTCGGCAGCATCCAGCGCAGGCCGTCAAGGCTCATTCGCTCCTGGGCGAGCATGCCCTGGATCAGCGACGGCACGCTTTCCAGTACGGTGATGCCTTGGGCCGAAACGTGCGCCAGCAAACCCTGGGGATCGTGGGCGATGGTATTGGGCACGATGTCCACCCGCGCGCCGAACAACGGCGCGGCGAGGAACTGCCAGACCGAAATATCGAAGCTTTGCGACGCGGTCTGGGCGATCACGTCGGCCTCGCTCAGGTTCAGGTACGGCACCTTGCTCAACTGGTTATTGAGCATACCGCGCTGTTCGACCATCACACCTTTGGGCAAACCGGTGGAACCGGAGGTGTAGATCACGTAGGCCAGATTGTCCGGGCCACTGTAGATGCCCGGGTTGACCACCGATGCATCGCTCGCCTGCACCTCTTCCCACACCAGCAACTTCGGTCGATTGGCGCAACCGAACTCATCCAGCAACGCCAGCGCTTGCTCACGGCAGGCCTGGGTGCAGACCAGCAGCGGCGTGCGGCTGAGATCGATGATGCGGCTCAGGCGCTGGCTCGGCAGCCCCGGATCCAGCGGCAGATACCCCGAGCCCGCCTTGAAGCTGCCGATGATCATGCCGAGCAGATCGAGATTACGCTCAGCCAGCAACGCGACCGGTTGGTCCAGCCCGACGCCGGCGGCGATCAGTGCGTGACCCAGTCGGTTACTGCGCTGGTTGAGCTCCAGGTAGCTGTGCTGCTGATCCAGGCAGCTCGCCGCCATGCGTTGCGGATGCGCGGCTACCTGCGCTTCGAACAAAGCGACGTAGCTCTGCTCCAGTGGATAGGCATGGTCGCTCTGGTTGCAGCCATGGACCAGGAAGTCCTGTTCCTCGCCCCCCAGCAATGGCAGGTCGGCCATGTCACCGTGGAAGCCTTCGACCAACGCCAGCAACAGGCGCTTGAACTCGCCGAGCAGGCGTTCGACCGTGGACTCGTCGAAGTAACGCTGGTCGTAAGACAGGTGCAGCCCAAGGTCATCCCCCGGATAGCACACCGCCGTCAGCGGGAAGTTGGTGTGGGTGCGGCCCGAATCCGAGGTGGCGTTGAGGCTTTGTGCGCGGTCCAGCACCGAGACTTCCACCGGGGCGTTTTCGAACACGAACAGGCTGTCGAACAGTGGCTGACCTTTGGGCAGCTCACTCTGCTCCTGGATGTTCACCAGTGGCAGATACTCGTACTCGCGCAACTGCATGTTGCTGTCGAGCAACCCTGTCAGCCACTGACGCACGCTGCAACGCTGATCGTCCTCCGGCATCTTCACCCGCAGCGCGATGCTGTTGATGAACAGGCCGACGGTGCGCTGCATTTGCGGCATGTCCACCGGACGCCCGGCCACCGTGACGCCGAACAGCACGTCTCGATCGCCGCTCAGGCGTCGCAGCACCAAAGCCCACGCCGCCTGGGCGAACGTATTGATGGTCAGTTGATGGGCCTGGGCCAGTTCACGCAATTGCGTACCGTCACGGGCGTCGAGCCTTGTGTAGCGGTCGCCGACGATCATGCCGCCGCTGTCGCCGGCATGTTCGCGCAGGAACGGCCGGTCACCCGGAATCGGCGTGGTCCGTTCAAAGCCTTGCAGATTGGTTTTCCACCACTGCCGCGCTTCGTCCAGGCTCTGGCGTTGCAGCCAGCCGATGTAGTCGCGATAACGCGGCGGTACGGCCAGCTGCGCTTCCCGGCCTTCGCCGAGGGCGCTGTAGATTTCGAAGAAATCGTTCATCAGCAGCGAACGGCACCAGGCATCGATGAGGATGTGGTGGTTGCTCATCATGAACCAGTAACGCGCCGCGCCAACCCGGATCAGGCGCAGGTGGAACGGTGCCTGGTTGAGCAGATCGAACCCGGCTTCGCGCTCGGTCTTGAGCAGGGTTTGCAACTTCGGTTCCTGCTCGGCGTCGGCGATATCGCTCCAGTCCAGGTATTCAATCGGCGTGCTGCCCGGCTTGTGGATAACCTGCAGCATGTCTTCGCCGATGTTCCAGCAGAATGACGCACGCAAGGCTTCATGACGGGCGATCACCGCTTGCCAGGCCTGGGCGAAGCGCTGCGGATCAAGCTCGCTGTTGATGCGGTAGCGGTCCTGCATGTAGTACAGGCCGGTGCCCGGTTCCAGCAAGGTGTGCAGCAACATGCCTTCCTGCATCGGGGTCAACGGATAGACGTCTTCGATGACCGAGGCCGGTACCGGCAGCGCATCGAGTTGTGTCTGGCTCAGTTTCGCCAGCGGGAAGTCCGACGGCGTCAGGCCGCCCGCGTCATCCGCCAGGCAATGCTCGATCAGGTTCTGCAGCTCGCCCACGTAGGCGTCAGCCAGATCGTGGATGGTTTGCGGATCAAAGCGTTCGGCGCTGAAAGTCCAGCGCAGTACCAGTTCACCGCCGTAGACCTGACCGTCGACGCTCAACTCGTTGGGCAACTGCGCCCGCGGATCGTGGGCCGCGCCGATGGCTTCATCCAGCGGACGGAACAACGCCTCGGCACCGAAGCTCTGGTCGAACTGCCCCAGGTAGTTGAAGGTGATCGGCGCCACCGGCAACGCGGCCATGCTCTGACGGCTCAGGTCATCGGCGAGATAACGCAGCACACCGTAACCCAGGCCCTTATGCGGCACGGCACGCAGCTGCTCCTTGATCGCCTTGATCGAGTCGCCCTGCTCTGGCGCGGGTATCAGGCGCAGTGGATAAGCGCTGGTGAACCAACCGACGGTACGGGTCAGGTCGATCTCGTCGAACAGCGCTTCGCGGCCATGACCTTCCAGTTGAATCAACGCCGATTCGTGACCACTCCAGCGGCACAAAACACGGGCCAGCGCGGTCAGCAACAGGTCGTTGACCTGGGTGCGATAAGCGCTCGGTGCCTGTTGCAGCAATTGCCGGGTGCGCTCGCTGTCGAGGCGCACACTGACGGTGTGCGCATGGCGGTTCTGCCGGCCGCCCTCGGGGCGTTCGCACGGCAAATGCGCATTCGGCCCTGCCAGTTGCGCCTGCCACCAGCTCAGTTCTTCACGCAGGGATTCACTGCCGGCATAGGCTTGCAAGCGTGCGGCCCAGTCCTTGAACGCGCTGGTTTTCGCCGGCAATTTTACCGCCTGCCGCGCGTCGAGTTGGCGATACAGCGTTTGCAGATCGTCCAGCAGCACACGCCATGAAACCCCATCCACCACCAGGTGGTGAATGGCGATGAACAGCCGTTGTTGCCCCTCGGGGCCATCGACCAGCAGCACGCGCATCAGCGGTCCTTCTGCAAGGTCGAGGCTGCGCTGGGCTTCGGCGAACAGGGCGGCGCATTTGTCCATGGACGGCACGCGCACTTGCCACAACACCGGCGTATCGGAAATCGACTGATGCTCGGCATGCCATTGGCCGGCGACTTCACTGAAGCGCAGGCGCAAGGCATCGTGTTGTTCAATCAGCGCCAACAGCGCCTGCTCGAGGCGATGGGGTTCCAGCGTCATGGTCGGTTGCAGCAACAACGCCTGGTTCCAGTGCTGGCGCTGCGGGATGTCGGTATCGAAGAACCAGTGCTGGATCGGCGTCAGGTGCGATTGGCCAGTGAGCAAGCCTTGCTCTGCAATGACACGCTCGGCCGTGACCTGCTCGGTACGAGTCGCCACGGTGGAGAGGGTCTGCACGGTCTGGTGCTGGAACAGGTCCCGCGGGCTGAAGTGAATGCCTTGCTGCCGTGCACGGCTGACCACCTGGATCGACAGGATCGAGTCGCCGCCGAGTTCGAAGAAGTTGTCGTTGAGACCGACCTGTTCGACGTTGAGTACTTCGCACCAGATCTGCGCCAGGGTCACCTCAAGTTCGTTGCTCGGCGCCACGTACTGTTGGCGGTTCAGCTCCGGGTCCGGTGCCGGTAACGCACGGCGATCGAGCTTGCCGTTGGCGGTCAGCGGCATGCTGGCCAGCAGGATCAGATGCGTGGGCACCATGTAGTCCGGCAGTTGCACCTTGAGGTATGACTTGAGGGCTTCGCGCAACGCGGTTTGTTGCGTTTCATCCTGCTCGGCGACATCGGTAACCAGATAGCCAACCAACTGTTTTCCGCTCGGTGCATCAAGTGCCAATACAACCGCTTCACGCACCGATTCATGGTCCAGCAGGCGGGTTTCGATTTCACCCAGCTCAATGCGGAAACCACGGACCTTCACTTGATGGTCGATCCGGCCAAGGTATTCCACCAATCCATCGGCACGCTGGCGCACCAGGTCGCCGGTGCGGTACATGCGCCCGCCATTGGCCGCGAACGGATCGGCGACAAAGCGTTCGGCGGTGATGCCCGCACGCTCGTGATAGGCCTGGGCCAGACCGGCACCGCCGACGAACAACTCACCCGTCGCGCCTTGTGGCACCAGGGCCAGATCGGCGTCAAGAATGTACGCCACGCGGGCGCCGATCACGCTGCCGATCGGCACGCTGCCGGCACCCTCTTCCAACACCTCGGGCGCGAGACTGGCCAGCGGCATGACCACGGTTTCAGTCGGGCCGTAGGCATTGAAGAACAGGCTCGGCTTGAACGCCGCACGAATCCTCTGCAAGTGTTCCCCGGTCAGCGCTTCACCGCCGGTGATGATCATGCGTACCGGCAGGATTTCGTTTTGCGTCGCCAACCACTGCGCCAACTGGCTGCCGTAGCTTGGGGTGAACCCGAGAATGTTGATGCGATGGGTGCGGATCAGTCCGCAGATTTCTTCGGCGTCCCATTGGCCCTGGGCACGCAACACTACTTGCGCACCGCTGAACAGCGGTACCAGCAGGCGCTCGGTGGCAGCGTCGAAATTGATCGAATAGAAATGCAGTTCGCAATCGTCCGGGCGCATGCCGAAGCGCTCGATCACGGCGCGGCAGTGCATGGCGATTTCGCCGTGGGACACCACTACGCCTTTGGGCTTGCCGGTGGAACCCGAGGTGTAGATCAGGTAAGCCTGATGTTGCGGCAGGCTGATCAATGGCAGCTCGGTGGTCGGGTAATGGGCCAGTTCGGCGGCGTCCTCTTCAAGGCACCAACGGGCCACGGTGGATGGCAACTCACCCAGTGCCTTGAACATCGCCGCATCGCTGAGCAGCAAGCCAATGCCGCTGTCCTCGATCATGTAATGCAGGCGATCGAGCGGGTATTCCGGATCAAGCGGCACGTAGGCGCCACCGGCCTTGAGGATCGCCAGCAGACCGACCACCATGTCCAGCGAACGCTCCAGCGCCAGGCCCACGCGCACCTGCGGCCCGACGCCACGTTCGCGCAGCGCCCAGGCCAGGCGATTGGCACGGCTGTCGAGCTCGGCATAGCTCAGGGTCTGTCCGGCGAAGGTCAGTGCCGGCGCGTCCTTGCGCACCAGCGCCTGCTCGGCGAACAGATGATGGATGCACTGATCGAGGCGATGCTCGCCCGGCTCGACACCGAGGCTGTCGAGCAATTGTTGCTGTTCGGCGGCATCGAGCAGCGGCAGTTCGCTCAGTCGCTGCTGCGGATCGGCGATCAGCGCTTCCAGCAGGTTGCGCCAGTGCCCGGCCATGCGCGCAATGCGCGGCTCGTCGAACAGATCGGTGCTGTAGGTCAGGCAGCAGCCCAGGCGATGGTCGAGGTCGGTGACTTCAAGGTTAAGGTCGAACTTGGTCGCGCGGGCATCGTTGGCCAGGTACTCCACCGTCATGCCGGCGAGCGTGCGGCTCTGCTGGAATTCCCAGCGTTGCACGTTGCACATCACCTGGAACAACGGGTTGTAGGCGGCGCTGCGCGGTGGCTGCAAGGCTTCGACCAGATGATCGAACGGCAGGTCCTGATGGGACTGGCCTTCGATCACGGTATGGCGCACCTGCTCGAACAACTCGCCAACCGACATTTGGCCATCGAGCTGGCAACGCAACACCTGGGTGTTGAGGAACGCGCCGATCAGCCCTTCGCTTTCCGGGCGGATGCGGTTGGCCACCGGCGCGCCGATGCGCAGATCGGTCTGGCCGCTGTAGCGATAAAGCAGCACGGCCAGCGCGGCGGTCATGGTCATGAACAGGGTCAGGCCCTGTTGCGCATTGAAGGCGCGGACCCGCGCCGCCAGATCATCACTCAGGTCGAAACGGAACAGTTCGCCCTGATGGCTTTGCACCGGTGGACGCGGACGGTCGCCGGGCAACTCCAGCAACGGATGTTCGCGGCCCAGCTGCGCGGTCCAATAGTCGAGCTGGCGCTGACGCTCGCCGGACTCCAGCCACTGGCGCTGCCAGACGCTGTAGTCCAGGTACTGCACCGGCAACGGCGCCAGCGGCGATTTGCGGTCGTCGACGAACGCTTCGTACAGCGCGCTGAGTTCCCGGGCAAAGATATCCATCGCCCAGCCTTCGGTGACGATGTGGTGCAGGGTCAGCACGAAGTAGTGCTCTTGCTCGGCGGTCTTGACCAGGCAGGCGCGCAACAACGGTCCGGTTTCCAGGTCGAACGGCAGGTGCGCTTCATCGTCAGCCAGTTGCTGCACACGCTGCTCGCGGTCGTCAGCGGCCAACGTCGAGAAATCCTTCCAGTCCATGCGCACGCCCGTCTCGGCATGCACCTGCTGACGGGCCACGCCGTCGACGCTCGGGAAGGTGGTGCGCAGGGTTTCGTGGCGCAGGATCAGCGCTTGCAGCGCCGCCTCGAAACGCCCGACATCCAATACTCCACGCAGACGCGCCATGCCGCCGACGTTATAGGCCGGGCTGTCGGGTTCCATTTGCCAGAGGAACCACATGCGCTGCTGGGAATAGGACAGCGGCACCGGCTGGTTGCGGTCGACCTTTTCGATGGGCGGCTGTTTGTTGGTGTGGCCGCTGGCCTGGATCAGGCGGATCTGTTCGGCAAACGCGCCGAGTTCACTGTGCTCGAACAGCGCACGCAGCGGCAATTCGACGTCGCAGGCCTGACGGGTACGGGAGATGATTTGCGTGGCCAGCAACGAATGACCGCCGAGGGCGAAGAAATCGTCGCGCAGGCCGATTTGTTCCAGCCCCAGCACTGCGCGCCAGATGCCGGCGATTTGTTGTTCCAGTTCAGTCACCGGTTCAACGTGTTCACGCACCTGCCACTGCGGTTCCGGCAGGGCGCGACGGTCGACTTTACCGCTGGGGCTGAGGGGCATTTGCGCCAGGCGCATCAGTTGCGCCGGGACCATGTACTCCGGCAATTCGGCCGCCAGCGCGGTTTTCAGGCGCGCGGTTTGAGCCTCTTCGCTTTCGGCGGCGTCAGTGGCGGTGTAGTAGCCGATCAGCTGTGCACCGGCCGCGGTTTCGCGCACCAGCACCACGGCCTGGGCGACGCCCTCCCGGGCCAGCAGACGCGCTTCGATTTCTTCCGGCTCGACGCGGAAACCACGCAACTTGACCTGCTGATCCAGACGGCCGAGGTATTCGATCACGCCGTCAGCCGTCCAGCGTGCACGGTCGCCGGTGCGATACAGCCGCGCACCCTGTTCACCCAGTGGGTCGACCACGAAACGCTCGGCGGTCAGCGCCGGACGACCCAGGTAACCACGGGCCAGACCAATGCCGCTGATGCACAGTTCACCCGGCACACCGGCCGGAACCGGATTGAGGTCGCTATCCAGCACGCGGCAGACCACGTTGCCCAGCGGCCGGCCTATCGGCGAACGCTCGCCATCGGCGCTGCTGCAGTGCCAATGAGTGACGTTGATCGCGGTTTCGGTCGGGCCGTAGCGATTGTGCAATTGCACCGCCGGCAGTTGTGCCAGCACGCGATTGCGCAACTCGGCGGGCAAGGCTTCGCCACCGGAGAACACACGACGCAGGCTGGTGCATTCGGCGCTCAGCGGTTCGTCGATGAACAATGAAAGCAGCGGTGGTACGAAGTGCAGCGTGGTCACGCCAAATGCTTGAACAAGCTGCGCGATGCGATGTGGATCGCGATGTTCACCGGGGCCGGCGATCAGCAGGCGCGCGCCGGTGATCAGTGGCCAGAAGCACTCCCAGACCGACACGTCGAAACTGATCGGCGCCTTTTGCATCAACACATCGCTGTCGTTCAGGCGATAAGTGTTCTGCATCCATTGCAGACGTTCGGCCAAGGCTGCGTGGGTATTACCGACACCTTTTGGTTGGCCGGTCGAACCGGAGGTGTAAATCACATAGGCCAGGTTATCGCCGTGCAAATGCAGGCCTGGCGCATGGCTCGGCCAGTTTTCCAGATGCAGGGCGTCCATGGCGATCACGCTGACGCCGTCGGTGGCCGGCAAGCGGTCGAGCAAAGCGGTCTGGGTCAGCAGCAATTCGACCCCGCTGTCGCTGAGCATGTAGGCCAGGCGCTCGGCGGGGTAATCCGGGTCCAGAGGCACGTAGGCGCCACCGGCCTTGATGATCGCCAGCAGGCCGATCAGCAGTTGCGGCGAACGCTCGGCGGCGATGGCTACGCAGGTATCCGGACCGACACCTTTGTCGCGCAGGTAATGGGCCAGGCGATTGGCCCGGGTGTGCAGTTCGGTGAAGTCCAGGCTGCCGCCGTCCCACAACAACGCGGTGCGTTCCGGCGTCTGGCGTGCCTGTTCGTTGAGCCGCTCCGGCAGCCACTGTTGCGCCGGTTCGCACGGGGCAACGCTCCAGGTGTTTTGCTGATCGTGTTCGGTCGACGTCAGCAACTGCAGATCGCCGACAGCAGTGGCCGGTTGTGCACATATGGCTTGAAGCAGATGGCTGAAATGCTCGGCCAGACGCTCAATGGTCGCGGCGTCGAACAACTCGTCAGCATAGTCGAAGGACAACGACAGGCGACCGTTGCGATCCTCTTCGCTGTGCAGTTGCAGATCGAACTTGGCTTCACGGCTGTGCCACGGCAGCTCTTCAGCGAGCAGCCCCGGCAGGCGCTTCAAGGCGCCGAGATCACGCTGCTGATAGTTGAACATGACCTGGAACAGGCCTTGTTCACGCGCCTGCGGGAAGGCTTCGAGCAATTGTTCGAACGGCAGATCCTGATGCGCTTGCGCGCCCAACGCGGCCTGACGGGTTTGCCCCAGCAATTCGATGAATGGCAGCCGCGAATCCACCTCGGCACGCATTACCTGGGTGTTGATGAAGAAGCCGATCAGGCCCTGGGTTTCCAGGCGCGGGCGGTTGGCATTGGGCACGCCGATGCGGATTTCGCGCTGACCACTGTAGCGATGCAACAGGGTCTGGAACGCGGCGAGCAACAACATGAAGGATGTCGACTCATGGGCCTGGGCCGTCTGGCGAACGGCCTCGCTCAGGGGCGCGCCCAGACGCACGGTGTGACGGGCGGCGCTGTGGTTCTGTCTGGCGGAACGCGGATGATCGGTGGCCAGTTCGAGCGTCGGGTGCTCGTCACCCAATTGCGCTTTCCAGTAAGCCAGTTGCCGCTCGCCCTCGCCTTGCGCCAGCCATTGGCGTTGCCAGCTGCCGTAATCGGCATATTGCGTGGGCAATGACGCGAGCGTTGCCTGCTGCCCCTGGGAGGCCGCCGCGTACAACCGCGAGAACTCGTCGATCAGTACGTTCAGCGACCAACCGTCGGCGATGATGTGGTGCATCGTCACCAACAGCTGATGATCTTCGTCATCCAGGCGCACTAGCGTTACCCACAGCAACGGGCCTTTCTCCAGATCGAACTGGGTGCGGGCCTCGTCCTCGCGGATTTGCCGAGCGCGAGCTTCACGCTCGACGAACGGCAGATCACTGATGTCGATCAGTTGCAGATTGAACGCACCTGCGGCTTCGACCTGTTGCAAGGCCACGCCGTCGCGCTCGAAGAACCGCGTGCGCAGGGACTCGTGGCGTTCGATCAATTGCTGGAAGCTCACGCGCAAGGCGTCTTCGTCCAGTTCGCCGCGCAGGCGCAAGGCACCGGGAATGTTGTAGGCGCTGCTTTGCGGATCGAGTTGCCAGGTAATCCACAAGCGGTTTTGCGCCAGGGATTGCGGCATCGCATCGGTGCGCGACAACGCGGTGATTTCGCCTTGGGCGCTGCCGCCGTCTTGTTGTTGCTGTGCCACGGCGGCGGTGAACGCAGCCAGGGTCGGTGCTTCGAACAGCAGACGCAGGTTCAGCTCCAGGCCCAGTTCATCGCGCACCCGGGCGATCACTTGCGTGGCGGCGATCGAGTTGCCGCCGAGCAGGAAGAAATGATCGTCGGCACTGACCTGCTTGACGCTTAATTGTTCGGCCCAGATCTGGCCGATCCGTGCTTCCAGTTCGCAGACAGATGCCGTCGCGTCTTGGTTTTCAGTGGTGGCCGACGGGAACACCGCATAACTGTCGAGGCTGCCATCCGCCAGGCGATTGCGGCACGCCGAGCGTTGCAACTTGCCGCTGGAAGTCTTGGGCAATGCGCCCGGATTGAGCAGCACCACCACGCCCGGTGCTTCCTGATAGGCCTCGGCCACGGCCTGGCGGATGGCTTTGATCAGGGCTTCGGGCGGCAGGATTTTTTGCACGCTGCGGCTGATTTCCGCGGCGATGCCAATGCCCTCCTGACCGTCAATGTTCACCGCGAACGCGGCAACGCGCCCTTTGCGCACCACCTCCACTTCACGCTCGACGGTTTGCTCGATGTCCTGTGGATAAAGGTTGTGCCCGCGCACGATCAGCATGTCTTTCAGGCGACCGGTGATGAACAGTTCACCGCCGCGCATGAAGCCCAGGTCTCCGGTGCGCAGCCAGGTCCGGCCGGCGTGCTGGACAAAAGTCTTGGCGGACGCCTCGGGGTTGCGCCAGTAGCCGTGGGCGATGCTCGGGCCGGTGGCCCAGACTTCGCCCACCGCGTTGTCCGCCAACTCGCCGAGCGATGCAGGGTCGATGATCAGCACGCCGTGGTCGGGCTGACTGATGCCGCAACTCATGATCGCGCTGCCCTCGCCCATTTGTGCACGGTTCTGCGCCAGGGCTTGATCGTCGACACGCAGGTTGCCGATACCTTGACCGCGCGGTGTACCGGCCACGAAAAGCGTGGCTTCAGCCAAACCATAAGAGGCCATGAAACTGTCTTCTGTGAAACCGCAGCGGGCGAACTTCTCGGCAAAGCGCTCCAAGGTGTCGAGGCGAATCGGCTCGGACCCGGAATACGCCACACGCCAGCGGCTCAGGTCGAGCCGCTCGAGCGCCGACTCGCTGACCCGTTCGCTGCACAAGCGATAGGCAAAATCCGGCCCGCCACTGATGGTGCCCCCGTACTCGCTGATCGCCTCCAGCCAGCGCAATGGCCGGCCGAGAAAGTATGCCGGCGACATCAACACGCACGGCACACCGCTGAAAATCGGTTGCAACAAGCCGCCGATCAGGCCCATGTCGTGGTACAGCGGCAGCCAGCTGACGATCACGTCGTCGGGATTGAGGTCGATACCGAAACCGTGGCGGATCAACACTTCATTGGCCACCAGATTGCCGTGACTGACTTGCACGCCTTTGGGTAACGCGGTGGAGCCGGAGGTGTATTGCAGAAAGGCAATGTCATCGTCTTGCAGGTCCGGCGCGACCCAGCGCTCGGCCACTGTGTTGTCGAGCGTGTCGACACACAGCAGCGGCGGTGCACCTTCAATCTGCAGCAGTGCATCGCGCAGGCCGGCGCTGGTCAACAGCAGGCGCGGCTCGGCATCGCTGATGATCGACAGCAGGCGCTCCTGATGATGACGGCGCGTCGACTCCGGTGGGTAAGCCGGCACGGCGATGACCCCGGCATACAGGCAGCCAAAGAACGCCGCGACGTAATCCGGGCCACTGGGAAACAGCAGCACCGCGCGATCACCCAAACCGGCTTCGGCCTGCAGCGCACCGGCAATAATCCGCGCTCGCTGATCCAGCTCGCGATAACTGAGCACCACAGCCTGATCTTCGCTTTCGGCGAGAAAACGCAAGGCCAGCCGATCCGGCGTCAGGGCCGCGCGGCGCTGGAGGGCTTGGACCAGTGTGCTGGGGATTTCGAACGCGTCGGTCATGAGGTTTCCTGCCTGAATTCGGCTGTAGGAGCGAGCTTGCTCGCGAAAAACCGGAGAACGCCGCGGGGTGTCAGGTGCCCATCGTCATCGTTAACGACCATCGCGAGCGAGCTCGCTCCTACAGGGGTATGAGGATTGCGCTGTGCTATTCACCAATGAGAACGGATGACATCTTGAAATAATTAGTCGACTGGTTTGAACGCCAACCGGGCCGGGGGCCGCAATGGGGAGCGACAGCGTGTCGCAGTTCTCGTTCTGCACCTTTGAGGAGCATTACTTCTCTTTCTCAATTGACAATCATTATCATTCAACATAATTTGTCGCTCGATGTGTAGGGCAGCCCAGGTCTTCCAGGCGTCCTGCCAACCTATTTGGCAGCAAGGTGATTTCCATGACGGAACAAGTGTCCACAAGCAGGTGCGATTCGCCGCTACTACAGGCCTTCGTCGACAATCGACTGATTCTGGTCAAGATTGCAGCCCGCATCACCGGCTGCCGCTCGCGTGCCGAGGATGTGGTGCAGGATGCATTCTTCCGCCTGCAATCGGCGCCGCAGATCACGTCCTCGTTCAAGGCTCAGCTCAGCTATCTGTTCCAGATCGTGCGCAACCTGGCGATCGATCACTACCGCAAGCAGGCACTGGAGCTGAAATATTCCGGGCCTGAAGAGGAAGGTCTGAACGTGGTGATTCAGGGGGCTTCACCGGAAACGTCGCACATCAATTTTTCCACCCTGGAAAACATCGCCGATGCGCTCACCGAACTGCCGAGCCGTACCCGCTACGCCTTCGAGATGTACCGCCTGCACGGCGTGCCGCAAAAGGACATCGCCAAGGAACTCGGTGTCTCGCCAACCCTGGTGAACTTCATGATTCGCGATGCGCTGGTGCATTGCCGCAAGGTCTCGGGCAATCGTGCGGATACCAGTGCCCGTCGTTAAGATCTGACATTTGCGTCGCCCCCTTCGCGAGCAGGCTCGCTCCCACATTTGATCTCGGGTGCTCACACATTGTGTGCACACTGAGGATTCAATGTGGGAGCAAGCCTGCTCGCGAAGACTGACTCAAGACCGAAACTGATCTTGAGCCCCACCGATCATGTCAACTCACACCGCTCAAAAAACCGCTCACGCCCCAACACCATCAACGCGGCGCGCTTGTGTGGGAAGTCGAATTCCTTTTCGCAATGGAATCGCTGCCCCTGCATGTACCCGATCATCTTGGCGTTGTCGGCACGAGGCTCGGCAACCACTCGCTGAGTGCGCGGATCGTCGAGAAACAGGTAATGCGTCAACGCCGGCAACCAGCTCGCTACCTTGTGCGGGCCACGATGGTTTTCTTCACCCACCAGCATGTGAATGCCACGGTCGTAATCGCCGGCATCGTAGAACGGTGCGATGCGATCTTCCTTGGCCCAATAGGCTTCGAAATAGGCGAACGGTTGATCGTCGAAACAGCCGATCAGCGTCACCGTGTGGGGATCCGCTGCGAGTTTTTTCAGGTACTCACGATGCTGTTCGAGGCTGCCCTCCTCCTGCCAGAAACTCGCCACGCGCGGGCTGTTCTGCCAACGGTTGAAACGGGCGAGGTCTTGGTCGATGTCGACCGTGCGCAAGGAAATCCACGCCCCGAGTCGGGCATCGAAACGCCGATAGACCTCGCCCTGCGGCTTCACCGGTCGTAGCGGATGGCGCTTGCCACCACTGATGACCATTTGCTGTGGATAACCGCTGGTCAGCGGCTGCACCAGCCAGGGCTGCGGCAACTGCCAGAACAAGGCGCGTTCGCAGCGGTACTCACCGACGGTTTCCGTAGTGACCAGCAAGCCGCTGAGCAAGGCTTCAGTCGGCGCTTCATCCAGTCGCCAGGTCAGGCGCTGGCAGGCCGGGTCACGGGCGAACAACCAATAGCAGGCTGACCAAATGGCCTGGCTGACAGGGTGATCGCTGCTCTCTTCCAATTGCAGTTGCAACTCGGCGTCGCGGTTCAGGCGCAGCTGGATCACCGGTTGTCCTTCAAGGCTGAGGCTCAGCCGGTTTTCGGTTTCATCGGCTACAAGACTGTTACCTGTGGGTAAGGCCAGGGCAGTCAGGGCATTCGGATTGGACATGGGTCGGGCTCACGATAATCGTCGACAGTTCTACGATGTGACGTGAGCCGGGGCGGGAAATTTAAAAGAAACCGATTCCACTGTGGGAGCGAGCCTGCTCGCGATGGACGCCAACGAAAACGCGCCCTATCTGAATAACCGCGTTGTCCTGGCGTTTTTCGCGAGCTGGCTCGCTCCCACATGGACCAAATCGGTCAATGCGGAACCGGCACGATCGCAATCTTGTACGGATCGAAAATCCTCAGCATCTGCCCATTGTCCCGCAACCCTTGCAGCAAGTTGCCGAACGCCTCGCCCGTGATCGGCGCGGTGGGGCGCAGGATGGCGTAGTGGTGATAAACCTGATCGATACGATCGGACACCAGCAACTGATCGGCGACTTTCAGATTGCGTAAAAAGTAGTCGCTCAGGTAAGAGCGTGTGACCAGGGCGATGTCGGCGCGGCCGCGCAGTACCATCAGGAGGTTACTGTCGTGGGAGTAAGTCAACGTGGCGTTGTAGTGGGTGGCGAGGTATTTGGGCTCGGCGTTGAAATTGGCGAATTCGTAGTGGTAACCGCTGAACAGCGCCAGGCGCTTTCCCGTCAGCTCGGCAAAATAGTCTTGCTGGCGAGCGGGTTGCCCTTCGGGCTGGCGTTGCGCGACGAATATCTCGGCGTCTTCCAGGCCCATGTCGACAGTGGTGTGTGGAATATCTTTCCAGCCCCAGTCGGGGTTTTCGAAGATCGCCATGTCCACCCGGCCTTGCTTGAAGTCACCAAAACGCCGGGGAATGGAAGTGGGCACCAGTACGAACTGATAATTGCTTTGCAGGGCGTTGAGCGCCTCGACCAGTTGCGGCAGCAGCCCGGTGTCGACACCGGTTTCCGGGCGCACGGTATACGGAGGAAAGTGTGCGGCACCGATGCGCACCAGTTGTGCTGCCTGGGACGGCAATATCGATAACGCCGCCAGCGCTGCCAGCAATAGACGCGAAGCCGTCCGAATTGGCGAAGACATCAAAACGACCCACTCCCCAGAAATACCGCATCAATGCATTCAAGCTAGGCGGTTTCGCCCAGTTAGCCAGTTTCCTGCCGACCAACACAAACTTATTATTTTTCCTCCAGCACCAGAATCAGCGCCTCGTCGGCCAACTGATCGAGGCTCATGCTGCCATCGGCGCGAAACCAGGTGGTGGTCCACGACAATGCTCCGGTGAGGAAGCGTCGGGTGACGAATACATCACCGCGTATGAATCCGGCGCTCTTGGCCTCACCCAGCACCTGCAACCAGATGTCTTCATAGATGTCCCGCAGCGCCAGGACTTTGGCCTGGCCGTCCTCGGACAGCGAGCGCCATTCGTAGACCAGCACCGCCATGGCCTCGCCGCTGCCGCCCATGATCGACTGCAATTCACAACGGATCAGCGCCAGCACCCGTTCGCGCACGCTGTCGGCTTCGGCGATGGCCGCGCGCATCAACGCCGTGTTGTAGCGGATGGTCTCTTCCATCACGGCCCGCAGGATCTCGTCCTTGCTTTTGAAGTGATGGAAAATGCTCCCCGACTGGATACCCACGGCACCGGCAAGATCACGCACCGTGGTGCGCTCATAGCCTTTATTGCGAAACAGGTGGGCCGCCACTTGCAGCAGCTTGCCGCGGGCGCTGTCCGGATCGGTCAACTGGCCGTTGTCGACCAGTTCACGCATGACCCTCAGGGCTTTTTGCTCGTCCACCCGTTCTCTCCTACAGTCATGATCACCGCTAAAACAGCGGGGTTGCGCGGGCAATTTAAGCTGGCATTGGCAACCAAGCAAGCGCTCGGGCATAAGATATTTCACCCGTTTACAAACCAAGCGCTTGCTTGGTAGTCTCGATGCACATCTGCCGGAGGGGGTTATGGAATTGACTGCGCCCAAAACTATTCGCATCGGTTGCGCCAGTGCCTTCTGGGGCGACACCTCGACCGCCGCCGAGCAACTGGTGGAGGCCGGACGCCTGGACTACCTGGTATTCGATTACCTGGCGGAAATCACCATGTCGATCATGGCCGGTGCGCGGATGAAAGATCCCCAGGCCGGATATGCCAGCGACTTCGTTGAAGTCTTGAGCCCCCTGCTCCCGCAGATCGCCGAGCAGAAAATCCGCGTCATCAGCAATGCCGGCGGGGTCAATCCACAGGCCTGCGCCGCCGCCCTGCAAGCGGCGTGCGACAAGGCCGGGATCGCCTTGAAGATCGCGGTGCTGCTGGGTGATGACCTGCAACCGCAGTTCAAGCACCTGAGCGCTCGCGGTGTTCATGAAATGTTCAGCGGCGCCCCGCTGCCCCCGATGTGCGTCTCGACCAACGCCTACCTCGGCGCGCCGGGCATTGTCGAGGCTCTGCGTCTTGGCGCGGACATCGTGATCACCGGGCGCGTGGTCGACAGCGCCGTGGTCAGCGCGGCACTGGTGCATGAATTCGGCTGGTCGTGGCACGACTACGACAAACTGGCTCAGGCTGCGCTGGCCGGGCACATCATCGAATGCGGCGCGCAGTGCACCGGCGGCAACTTCACCGACTGGCGCGATGTGCCCGACTATGAACACATCGGCTTTCCCATCGTCGAAGTCAGCGCCGACGGCCAGTTCATCGTCAGCAAACCCGAAGGCTCCGGAGGCCTGGTCACTCCACTGACGGTGGGCGAACAGATGCTCTATGAGATCGGCGATCCGCGCGCTTATTTACTGCCGGACGTAGTCTGCGATTTCACCCAGGTCAGACTCGTGCAACAAGGCAAGAACGCCGTTCAGGTGCACGGTGCAAAAGGCCTTGCGCCAACCGATCAATACAAGGTCAGTGCCACATACCCGGATGGTTTCCGCTGCACCGCCAGTTGCCTGATCGCCGGCATCGATGCGGTGGACAAGGCCCGGCGTGTCAGCGAAGCGATCATCAACAAGACCTCGGAAATCTTCACCCGGCGCGGCTGGGCGCCCTACAGCGATGTGAGCATCGAACTGCTTGGCAGCGAGGCCACTTACGGTCCCCATGGCCAGCGCCAGGACAGCCGTGAGGTGGTGATCAAATTGGCGGTGCGCCATCCGAACAAACAAGCGTTGATCCTGTTTTCCCGGGAAATCGCCCAGGCCGCCACTGGCATGGCACCGGGGTTGACCGGCATCGTCGGTGGACGGCCGACGGTGTATCCGCTGATCCGCTTGTTCTCGTTCCTCATCGACAAAACCGCTTGCACGCTGGAAATTGATCTCATGGGCCAGCGTCATTCGTGCGCCCTGCCCGCCCTGGACGTGCTCGATACCCACGATTTGCCCGCGCCGTTCGAACCACCCAAACCCGATGGCCCGGCCGACGCCAGCGTGGCACTGATCAAGCTCGCCGTGGCGCGCTCTGGCGATAAAGGCAACCACAGCAACATCGGGGTCATGGCCCGCGAGCCCGAGTACCTGCCGTGGATCGCTGAAGCGCTGACCCCGGAAGTGATCGTCGACTGGATGAGCCATGTCCTCGACCCGGTCCACGGACGCGTCGAACGCTGGTATTTGCCTGCCACCCACAGCCTGAATTTTCTCCTGGAAAACGCCCTCGGCGGCGGCGGCGTCGCCAGCCTGCGCATCGACCCGCAAGGCAAGGCCTTCGCCCAGCAACTGCTGGAAATCCAGATTCCGGTGCCGCAACGCATCGCCGACCAGGTCAACTAGAGGATTGCCGCCATGGCTTACGATTCGATTTTCAAAGCCGATCTGTTTGCAGGCCAGACCATCATCGTGACGGGTGGCGGCAGTGGCATCGGCCGTTGCACCGCCCACGAACTGGCGGCCCTCGGCGCCCAAGTGCTGCTGGTGGGACGCAAGGCCGACAAACTGAAAGCCGTGGCCTCGGAAATTATCGAAGACGGCGGCAAGGCGGACTGGATCGTCTGCGATATCCGTGACGAAGATGCGGTCAAGGATCGCGTCGGCGATCTGATCAACAGGCACGGCCCGATTCACGGCCTGGTCAACAATGCCGGTGGACAGTACCCGTCGCCCCTGGCCTCGATCAACCAGAAGGGTTTCGAAACCGTGATGCGCACCAATCTGGTGGGCGGTTTCCTGATGGCCCGGGAGGTGTTCAACCAGTCCATGAGCAAGCACGGCGGCGCCATCGTCAACATGCTCGCCGACATGTGGGGCGGCATGCCCGGCATGGGCCACTCCGGCGCGGCGCGTTCGGGCATGGACAACCTGACCAAGACCGCCGCTTTCGAATGGGGCTATGCCGGGGTGCGGGTCAACGCCGTGGCACCGGGCTGGATCGCATCCAGCGGCATGGACACCTACGAAGGCGCATTCAAGGCGGTGATCCCGACCTTGCGCGAACACGTTCCGCTCAAGCGCATCGGCACCGAATCGGAAGTCAGCGCGGCGATCGTTTTCCTGCTCAGCCCGGCGGCGGCGTTTATCAGCGGCAGCACCTTGCGCATTGATGGTGCCGCCAGCCTCGGCGCAAGGGCCTGGCCGATTCACAAGGCGCAGAACAGTGAGTCGTACAACGGCTTCCATCGCGCGTACTTACCAGACGTACTGCGGTCCGACGTGCTCAAGAACAAGGAATAATCCATGCCGGTGATTCAGTCGCAACTCGATCCCCAAAGCGAGCAGTTCGCCTGCAATCGCGCAGTGATGCTGACGTGCATCGAGCAAGTCCGGGCACTCGAACAGAACCTGCTGAACAAGGCCGCAGAAGCCAAGGCAAAATTCGACAAGCGTGGGCAATTGCTGCCCCGTGAACGCCTCAACCTGCTGCTGGATCCCGGTGCGCCGTTCCTCGAACTGGCGAGCCTGGCCGGCTACAAACTGCACGACGACAAGGATGGCAGCTCCGCCGGTGGCGGTTTGATCGCGGGCATCGGCTACGTGTCCGGTGTGCGCGTGTTGGTGGTGGCGAATAACAGCGCGATCAAGGGCGGGACCATTTCCCCCAGCGGTTTGAAAAAGTCCCTGCGCCTGCAACAGATCGCCATGGAAAACAAACTGCCGGTGATTACCCTCGCCGAAAGCGGCGGTGCCAACCTCAACTATGCGGCGGAGATTTTCGTCGAAGGTGCGCGCAGCTTTGCCAATCAGGCGCGAATGTCGGCCATGGGTCTGCCGCAGATTACCGTGGTGCATGGCTCGGCGACGGCGGGTGGCGCTTATCAGCCGGGTTTGTCGGACTACGTGGTGGTGGTGCGCGGCAAGGCCAAGCTGTTTCTCGCCGGGCCGCCGCTGCTCAAGGCTGCCACCGGCGAAGTCGCCATCGATGAAGAACTGGGCGGCGCCGAGATGCACGCGCAAATGGCCGGTACCGCCGAATACCTGGCCGAGAACGATGCCGACGGCGTGCGCCAGGTGCGCGAGATCGTCAGTCTGCTGTCGTGGAACGATCAACTGCCGTGGTGCCCGGAACCGCACTGGGAAGAACCGCTCTACCCCATCGATGAGCTGCTGGGGCTGATCCCGGATGATCCGAAAAAGCCGTATGACGTACGCGAAATCATCGCACGTATCGCCGACGGCTCGAACTTCTTCGAGTTCAAGGCCGAGTTCGACCAGCAGACCGTTTGCGGTCACCTGAAAATCCAGGGGCGCACCTGCGGTTTCATCGGCAACAACGGCCCGATCACGCCCAAGGGTGCGAGCAAGGCTGCACAATTTATTCAGCTGTGCGACCAGAGCCAGACACCGCTTCTGTTTTTCCACAACACCACCGGGTTCATGGTCGGCACCGAATCGGAGCAGCAAGGCGTGATCAAGCACGGCGCCAAGATGATCCAGGCGGTGGCCAACGCCCGTGTACCGAAACTCACCCTTGTGGTCGGTGGTTCCTATGGCGCCGGCAACTACGCGATGTGCGGTCGCGGCCTCGACCCGCGCTTCATCTTCGCCTGGCCCAACAGCCGCACCGCGGTCATGGGCGGCGCCCAGGCCGGCAAGGTGCTGCGCATCGTCACCGAGGCCAAACAGGCCAAGGACGGCCTGGTGCCCGACCCGAAAATGCTCGACATGCTGGAACAGGTCACCGCGCAGAAACTCGACAGCCAGTCCACGGCGCTCTACGGCAGTGCCAATCTGTGGGACGACGGCTTGATCGACCCCCGGGACACCCGGACCTTGCTCGGTTACCTGCTGGATATCTGTCACGAGGCCGAGGTGCGGCCGTTGCAAGCCAACAGTTTTGGTGTGGCCCGGTTCTAGGCCGACTCTAAAGGAGAACAATAAAAATGATCTTCACCCAGGAACACGAAGCACTGCGCCGCACCGTCCGCCAATTCGTCGATCACGAGATCAATCCTCATGTCGAGGAATGGGAAAAGGCCGGACGCTTTCCGATTCACGAGATCTTCCGCAAGGCCGGCGACCTTGGCCTGCTGGGGATTTCCAAACCGGAAAAATTCGGCGGCATGGGGCTGGACTACAGCTACTCGATCGTCGCCGCCGAAGAGTTCGGCACCATTCATTGCGGCGGCATTCCGATGTCCATCGGTGTGCAGACCGACATGTGCACCCCGGCCCTGGCGCGTTTCGGCTCCGATGAGCTGCGCGACGAGTTCTTGCGCCCGGCGATCAGCGGCGAACAGGTCGGCTGCATCGGTGTTTCCGAAGTCGGTGCCGGGTCCGACGTGGCGGGATTGAAAACCACCGCGCGCAAGGATGGCGATGACTATGTGATCAACGGCAGCAAGATGTGGATCACCAACTCACCCAGCGCCGACTTCATTTGCCTGTTGGCCAACACCTCGGACGACAAGCCGCACATCAACAAGTCGCTGATCATGGTGCCGATGAACACTCCGGGCATCAGCCTCAGTTCACATCTGGACAAGCTCGGCATGCGCAGTTCGGAAACCGCCCAGGTGTTTTTCGACAACGTGCGCGTGCCGCAGCGCAACCGCATCGGTCATGAAGGCGCGGGATTCATGATGCAGATGCTGCAGTTCCAGGAGGAACGGCTGTTCGGCGCAGCAAACATGATCAAGGGCCTGGAGTACTGCGTCGACAGCACCATCGAATACTGCAAGGAGCGCAAGACGTTCGGCAGCGCGCTGATCGATAACCAGGTCATTCACTTCCGCCTGGCCGAATTGCAGACGGAAATCGAATGCCTGCGCGCGCTGGTCTATCAAGCCACCGAGCAATACGTCAAAGGCCAGGACGTCACGCGCCTGGCGTCCATGGCCAAACTCAAGGCGGGTCGGCTGGGTCGCGAAGTCAGCGACAGCTGCCTGCAATATTGGGGCGGCATGGGCTTCATGTGGGACAACCCGGTGGCCCGGGCTTACCGCGACGTGCGACTGGTGTCGATCGGCGGCGGCGCCGACGAAATCATGCTGGGGATCATCTGCAAACTCATGGGCATCCTGCCGGGGAAAAAGAAATGAGCAGCCTGCCCGTTTGCCAGACGCTGTTGCTGGAGCCCCATAACGGCGTGCTGCACATCACCCTCAATCGCCCGCAAAGCCGCAATGCCATGAGCTTGCAGATGGTCAACGAACTGCGCGCGGTGCTGGCGGCGGTGCGTGATGACCGTGCTGTTCGCGCCCTGGTGATCGGCGGTGCCGGCGGGCACTTCTGTTCAGGTGGCGACATCAAGGACATGGCCAACGCCCGCAACCAGGGCGCGACCGCGTACCGCGAATTGAACCGTGCCTTCGGTGCCCTGCTGGAAGAAACCCAGCACGCGCCGCAAGTCGTCATCACCGTACTGCAAGGCGCGGTGTTGGGTGGCGGCTTCGGGTTGGCCTGCGTCAGCGATATCGCCATGGCCGATCATCAGGCGCAATTCGGTCTGCCGGAAACCAGTCTCGGACTGTTGCCGGCGCAGATTGCTCCGTTCGTGGTCCAGCGCATCGGCCTGACCCAGACCCGGCGACTGGCCCTGACGGCGGCACGCTTCGATGGCACGCAGGCGCGGCGCATGGGGCTGGTGCATTTTGTAGAGCACGACCCGCAAGCCCTGGCCGAACGCCTCGATGAAGTGCTGGCCCATGTGCTGTGTTGTGCCCCGCAAGCGAATGCGGCGACCAAGAAGTTGTTGCTGGCGAGTGCGGTGCAGCCGTCAAGCGAGCTGCTGGATGAAGCGGCGCAGTGGTTCAGCGAGGCCGTGACCGGTGCGGAAGGCGTCGAGGGGACCATGGCCTTTGTGCAAAAAAGAAAACCGGGGTGGGCCCTTTAAAAGCTTCGCGAGCAGGCTCGCTCCCACAGGTGAATGCATT